>JANPKN010000147.1:0-19588 GCA_031426075.1 Sphingomonadaceae bacterium | reverse complement strand
TGGACCGGACGCTTGGTTTTCTGTTGCATGACCGTCGCCCGATTTCGGATCGCTCCACCAGCAACGATGTCACCGATCTTTAATTTCACGATATCACAAACGCGCAGCTTCATTTGGTCATCATTAGGCGTTCCGGTCGTCAAATCTCAGGTTGATAACTTTTCGGAGCTGATACCTTTATCTGGCTCTTGAGGGAATCTACGAGAATTTCGCACGTAAGAAGCTCAGAGAATTCGATGCCAATCCGCCCGTCATCAGACCAAGCAACTATCCCGTTTACTTTCGTGTCGCCACACATGAGCGTGACTATCTCGAAAACCTTCAATGGCTCGGTGACATCGAGAAGTGCTCCATTGACGGAAACATCACGCACGCAAACGCTTTGCGTTACATTCTCACTATATAGTTTAGCTTTCAAAAAAGAGGGCATGCGCTTTGGGCTTCTCTTTTGTGCGACTATTCCGACCATCTTTTATCCTTCAAGCAACGCTGCGTGCTGATGGGAACAACCTTTTGAGGATGGAGCTTTAAATAAGGTAAAGACCACAACAAATGGTTCAATTCGCGAAGTAGAAGAAGTGCCCAACTGATGGCCTTTGGCATTGCTGCTGCTCGACATAATCAGCCACTGGTCTTCGGTTCAATGCCATGTGTACCGTTGCTGCGATGATAGCGCGTCAGTTAACCAGCCGGCTGCTGCTACGACCAATTATTTTGCGGGGTATCACAGCTTGATTGGCGAAAAAGCCAAATTAGAAAATCCAGTCATGCTGGTTTTGACAAAAACTGGCGACACACAATGTCTCTATTTGCGCAGCTTAACCGCTGGGCGCTTGATGTCAGACATGGGTTTGAACCGGTCAAAGACGTGATACCCATTCGCGGCACTAAATATCCCTTCTCCCTCGACCAGGTTGCCATTTTTGATCGTCAGCAGCGAAGGGTCAATAAGCTCGTCAAACTCCAAGCCGGCTCGATTTTGGTTCGACCAATTTACGGTGCCCCAAAATGGTTCAAGATTTCTGATTGTAATCAAAACCTTTTCGCCCTGGTCCAGTTTAGTTTGCAACTCGATGCCGGCGCCCCTCTCGGTTACATTTCGCAATATTGCATCAACTTGGAGAATGCGGTCATTCGAAAGCTGGAGTTTGATCAGCCGTTTGGGCCGAACATTGGTCGACCGTTTACCAGTATCATTAGGAGTATCGTCGATGATAATGATACTCCCAAGCCCGATATGAACGTAAGATAATGAAAACGAAACCTGAACCGTAATGTTCCTGACATAACTGCTAGACGCAGTCCATATCGGTCTCGTATTATACGGTCGATCTGAATGCTGATAATGCTGATATTGAAAGCTTATGCAATGTTACGGTATCGCGTGTAAACTCAAAATATTGCCCTTATCTATTGTTCGTTCCACAAACCCTTGCGTGTCGAGGCCGGGCGTTAGGATAAAGACCACCTCCGATGTAGAGCACCAGTAAGTTTATAAAAAGTCCCAGCACCAGACCGCATCCCGCCAAGACTGCCCGATCACCGCGCTCGCTTCATCATTTGAACTGACGGCAAGGTCTGGCAACGTTTACTCAGACGCCGATGAGCGAGTATGCCACACCGGAGAGGCCAGATGGCCTTTTCCCAAAATTGCCGCCGCAGAGCGGCTAGCCACAACCTGCTAATTCATTGATGGCGCGCATGGATACGCCTGCGATATCAGGGATGCGATCCGAACATCCCAAGACACTTATTGTCTATTACCGTAGTATTACGAGGTAGCCTCCCCCTCAAGTGCTGGTTAACGCCCTTTTCAAGGGGTAGGGGGTTTTACAGCAAGTAATTTTACGGTGGACTAGGTATCTGGTTAAATTGCATCTACGTATGATGTGATCGATGTATCGTTGCGCTAGGGAAGTCAACCAATCCTCTCTGACAACGCACGGATAACAATCAGTATTCCTTTTTGACCATGAATTTCCAGTCTGTTGCAAATTTGTGTGCTGTTTCGGACCGGCAGAGTTTGAAGTTTTCAGCGGGTGAACCACGGTTGGCGCACAAATCATTTAATGCAACGGGCAGAAACAAACTGCTGCGAGATGAAATTTAAGGAAAAAATTTAGAACATTGGGTTGGCGGATGAAGATCGAAGTCAGGAACAGATTCATCTCACGGTGATGTTAGTTTGTTTGTTAAGGGGCATATTTGGTGGGCAATAATCTATACCGCTTGAACGAAGATTTTCCGAGCATAACGGCGGCGCTCACTTTTATTGAAGCTCGCATTATTGCGCTTCAAGAGCAAACAACCCCAACGGTTATCAATCAAACCACACCCCTTCAACGCGCTAAGGAATATTATAGGAAGCGACGCTCACGAGAACGTATATTTGGAAGATCGGATTTGTTTGCTGATCCGGCTTGGGACATTCTCATTGATCTATTTATTGCACATGAAGAAGGACAGGGGATTTCGGTTTCCAGTGCCTGTATCGCCTCTGCTGTTCCGACAACCACCGCCTTGAGATGGCTTAAACTCTTGGAAGAAGAGGGCCACATTTCGCGAATTAACGATCCTTCCGACGCCCGGCGCGTTAATCTCTATTTATCAGAAACTTCGGCAAACAAAGTTCGGCAGTTTTTCAGCGACTAGCTACGCTAGGTGCGATACCACGTCGTTGTGACCACTGGCAAAAAGCGAAACGACCTGCCTGGGCAGAGCCCTGCAATTCCAAATAGCCTTTAGTGGATCTATTTCAGGTTGCCCGAGTTCAGCGCAAGCCTTGTCGCCAATAATCCGAAGAACAGGCTTCATCATTTGCTTAACCTCACCGGAAATCGCTTAGTGTTGCTGCTCAAATGGTTGGCATTTAACGTTGATGCGAATTGATCTGACATAGCTACAGGCGGAGGTTATCAAATAGCAATATGGCCGATTCAGGGCGATGAATTGGGTCGGAAGTTAACTGAATACGGCTCCATTGCTTCCTGAATATTATTTGCTCTTAACCCGTGGCCAGCCGTTAATCCACTCAAGCTCCCGAACCAGCATTACGCGCCGTGAATTGACGTCATCAGCCTCCTTGTCCTTTGAGCGTCTCGCATCGACGGCGTGGTAGAGGGTTAGGTGTCGTCCGGTGGCATCCTTGATAACTGCATTATGTCCCGGTGCAATCCAGCGGCTATCTGCCTGGAGGATGACGCTATTGGCCGATCCGGTTTCTTCGGCCAATGTCCGAAAAGGCCCCGTTGCGCTTTTTGATCGGGCGACCATCACCGCGTAATGCGCTTTCGGACCGCAACAATTGTCGCCAGAATAGAACAGATAATAATATCCATGGTGCTTTGTAACCCAGACCCCCTCGACCAGTCGTTGATAGTTTTGCGGATCTTCGTCGGGAATGGTTGCGACCAAATCGACTGGCTTGCTATCCGGCGCAAAAGATATCCGGTCCCGCGCAAGTTCCTGAACCTTGATCGGACCAAAACCTGATCCCCAATACAGGAGGCGCTTTCCGGTGGCTGGGTCGTCAAACGCCATGGGATCGATATTGATGAACCCGTCGCCACATTGGAGCGGTTTGCCGATATCAACAAAAGGCCCTTGGGGCCGGGTGGCTGTCGCTACAGCGAGGCAAAGTCCGCTCACCTTGTCTACAAGCGCAACATCTGGCTTGGCTGAGTAATACAGATAATAAAGCCCATCATGCAACGCGACATGCGGGGCCCAGAAATCCTGAGTCTGACTGGCCCAAACCGGCTTTTCAGGCAAAGCGTCCCCTACGCGTTCCCATTGCTGCATGTCACGTGACCGAGCGATTTGGATGTTCTGCATTTTGCTATCCACCTCGCTTTGTGTGGCGTAGGCGTAATAATATCCGTCAGGTGCCTTAATAACTGCGGGGTCAGGAAAGTTCGCGTCAAGCACTGGATTGGTAACGACCTGGGCCTCGGCCATGCTGTTGGATCGGGTTGCACAACTGCTCAGGAGACTAACCGCTACGGCAGCAGTCAGGACGAACGTAAAACGCTTCATATACCTTCTCCTAAACGGGTGCCAAACTGCCAGATGATAATATTCTCGTAAGTATCCCCCGGATGTAGCGCGACCGAAGCGAAGGATGGATGGTTGGGCGCATCGGGAAACATCTGCGGTTCCAAGGCGATGGCATCGCCCATGCGGTAGCTTTTACCGGCCTTTCCTGCGGTGGAACCGTCGAAGAAATTGCCTGAGTAAAATTGCACACCGGGTTGGTTCGAAAGCAACGTCATCGTCCGTCCCGAACGCGGATCCTCCAATTTAGCGAGCATACGGGGCCGAGGTGCGACCACCTCATCGATGACCCAATTATGATCGAAGCCACGGCCATGCCGCAATTGTTCGTCCGCAACGTCGCGGACATGATTGTGAATTGGCGTGGGTGTCCGGAAATCAAAGGCACTGCCCGCTACGCTTCGGCGTTCCCCGGTGGGAATAAGCGCGCTGGTCACGGGCAGATAATGTTCGGCCTTGATGGTCAGCAGGTGGTCCATTGCATCATGCACGCCACCCTCGCCGCCTAAATTCCAATAAGCGTGGTTTGACAGGTTGATGGCAGTGGGGGCATCGGTAGTCGCATGGTAATGGACCGACAGCGCGTTGTCGTCGCTTAACTGATAGGTGGCGGTGACCGATAGGTTGCCGGGATAACCTTGATCGCCATCGGGGCTGATAAGGGACAGCGTGACTGACAACGCCTCTTCATCGCAAGCTGCCACTGTCCAGTTGACCTTGTCAAAGCCGACATCGCCTCCATGCAAGGAGTTGGTACCATCGTTGGCGGGAACGACATATTCTTTGCCTTCTAGCGTGAAGCGCGCGTGCGCAATGCGGTTGGCAACACGGCCAACGGTCGAACCAAAGAATTGCGGCTGGGCAACATATTCATCGATGGCATTGTAACCAAGCGTTACGTCAGCAAACTCACCCTGCGCATCTGGGACATCAGCCGACTGAATGGAAGCACCATAGCTTATGATTTTAACAGACATGCCGGAGGCATTCGTCAGTATAACCGCTTCGACGGTTTCTCCGTCAGCCAGCGTTCCAAAAATTTCTCTGCTCAATTGCGACCGCGTCAAACTTTATCCCCTTTTCATTTAACCTGATTTATATGATAAAACAAAACATGTGACAACAGCGCACCGCCTCAGGCGCAAAATGCCCTCGCATGATATGGAGATAATGTGAAATATTTGGGATTAATTGCGCTTGGCGCCTTCGCATTTGCGGCTCAAGCATCCAGCAAACTGGAACCCGCGTTCGTGCCGATATTGTCGACGGATTTTCCCGACCCCTTCATCTTACGCAATGGTTCGGAATTCCTTGCATATGCCACCAATGCCAGCGGGGATCGCGCCAATGTGCCAATGGCCCGCTCAACGAATCTGGTAACCTGGAACCTGGTGGCAGAGGGCGACAAGTTGCACGACGCCATGCCGCAGCTTCCTTCATGGGTAAAACGCGGCCTGACATGGGCGCCAGAGGTTCTGAAAACGCAAGACGGCTTTGTCCTGCACTTCACCGCGCGCGACAAGACAAGCGACCTGCAATGCCTTGGGGCGGCATTCAGCGTTAGCCCAATGGGACCGTTCACGTCCGCAACCGACAGACCACTTTTATGCCAGACCGATCTTGGCGGCACCATTGACTCCCACGCCTTTCGCGACACCGACGGACAACTTTACCTTTATTACAAAAATGACGGCAACAATCCGCAGTTCAAAAAGCCAACCGACATCTATGTCCAGCGTCTAACACCTGATGCTATGAATGTCGTTGGCGAGGCCAAGCCTCTGTTGCGCAATGACACTGGATGGGAAGCGCATGTTATTGAAGCGCCTACCATGGTGCGGCATGGCGAGAATTATGTGCTGTTTTATTCGGCCAACCATTATGGTTGGGAAACCCACCAGCGATTATCCCCTTATGCTGTCGGCTATGCCAATTGCAAAGGCCCCATGGGTCCATGCACTGACGCATCGGCCAACCCGATACTGAACAGCTATAATGACCGCAAAATTGGTTGTCTTAGCGGCCCAGGGCATCAGTCGATATTTGAAGTGGGCGGGCGGCAGTTCATCTCCTTCCACGCTTGGGCCGCAACCAAGGGGTGCCGCAAATTCGACAATAAGCGCTATATGTACATCGCGCCTTTATTGTGGACAGACGGCAAGCCGCAGATCGGAATTAGCTTACGTCCAGCCTCAAAACAGTAACGTTGAAGCTTATGCGTGGAGTTTCGCTGGTGCACTTGCTGCCGCGCATGACCGCGCAAGAAATTCTGCATGACTGGGCATATGCTCTGCCATTTGACGGTAGCTGAGCCGCATTTTTTCCAATGCATCTGTCGCCATGTCCTGATCGACAGCATCGACCGCCGGTTCGGTTTCGGCCGGCAAATCGCCTTGGCCAAGCAAGACCGCAACCCAACTTGCCGTCCCGAACAGCTCGAACCCTTCGCGGAACAACCGTCCCTTGGAACGCCAAAGTTCGAACTTGCTCGCAAGGCTGTCAGGGACATCCATATTGCGACAATAATTCCAGAATTCCGAATCGTCGCGGCGTGTCGCCTTGTAATGCAGAATGACAAAGTCGCGGACATCTTCGAAGACGGTCTGCATTTGGCGGTTATACTCGTCGCGCTCGGCAGGATTGAAACGACGGTCGGGGAATAGAGCGAGCAATTTGGCAATGCCGCTTTGGATGAGATGAATGCTCGTGGATTCCAATGGCTCGACAAAGCCGCTCGACAGCCCAAGCGAGACGACATTTTTGTTCCATGCTCGGCGGCGCCGCCCGGCGGTAAATCTAAGGTGGCGGGGATCCCCGAGTATCTCACCTTCTAAATTTGAGACGAGCATGGCCTCAGCATCCGCGCTTTCCAGATGCGCGCTCGCATATACCATACCGTTACCCATGCGATGCTGTAACGGAATGCGCCATTGCCAGCCTGCGGATAAAGCCGTTGACCGCGTAAAGGGATCAGGCGTCCCCGGAAGGCTGCAAGGTGCAGCAACTGCGCGGTCGCAGGGCAGCCACTTGCTCCAGTCATCATATCCGGTGCCAAGCTTTTCCTCAATCAGCAGCCCGCGAAAGCCCGAGCAGTCGATGAACAGATCGCCGTCGATTTCCGATCCATCCGCCAGAGTGATCGACCGAACGTGGCCATTATCCGTATCCAATGCCGCCGCGACAATTTTGCCTTCAACGCGGTTCACGCCGGCATCTTCGGCAAGGCGACGCAGGAACAAAGCATATAATCCAGCGTCAAAATGAAATGCATAACCCAGTTGTGAGAGCGGCAGCCGGGCGTCAGGACCAGGCCGCGCAAAACGACCAAGTTCCGCCGCAACCGCGCTCATCGACCAGTTCTGGATATCTGGCATCGCGCGTTGCTGGGCGGCGCGCAAATATAATTGGTGAAAATGGACACCGCGAAAATCCTGCCCATGCGGGCCAAACGGGTGGAAATATCGCTCGCCCTGGGCACCCCAATTTACAAATTCAATTCCGAGTTTGAACGTCCCTTTTGTCGCGGCAAGAAAGTCATCCTCGTTGATGCCAAGCATATTGTTAAAGGCAATGAGCGGGGGAATTGTTGCTTCACCGACCCCAACTGTTCCGATCTCATCGGATTCCACAAGGCATATTTCCACCGCATCTTTTGCACGCAGCTTCGCCAAGGCTGCGGCGGCCATCCATCCTGCCGTGCCACCCCCGACAATGACTATCTTCTGAATTGCGTTTTCGTTCACGTCATCTGCTTAATTCGACGGTGTCCCGCTTAAAACTAAAAACGGAACCTGACCCCTGCCGACATCACGGATTCTTCAAAGCGCACAACCATCGGGAATACTTCCTCCGCGCTAGGTACGCCGCCGGGATAATTTACCCGAACGATGTCAGACTGGAACGGATCGTCCAAAATGTTCGTCCAGTCAAAGAATACAGTGAAGTTGTCCGTCAGGGCATAGCTGCTTGACCAGTCAAGTCGCGATACGGAATTGCCGCGGCCTTGCAGCGTGAAAAAGCCATCGCGTTCTGCGCGGTCTGCTTCAGGGAAGCTGCTGCGATGATTGTAAGCAAGCCGCAGCGTAAGGCCATCGCGTTCATACAGGCCGACCAGATTGTAGGTCCATTTCGACACGTCTGGGATTGGCGTCCGCAAGGTAGCGGCATTTGCGGCACCCGGTCCGGCCGTGCAAGGGGCGTTGGCGTTATTGGGGCAGAAGAAGCCGAACTCCGCTTTTGCGTCGATATAAGTGACGTTTGCTTGAGCACCAAAGCCGCTGAGTGCGCCTGGCAGGAAGTCGAAAAATCCACCAACTTGCGCTTCAAAGCCTTTGATCTTGGCTTCACGCGTATTGATTGGCCCGGAGATAACGAGCGGCAAACCGGTTTCTGGATCGGGCTCTGGGAATTCATACGCGCGGTTGGCAATGAAGCCCTTCATATCCCGGCGGAAGACACCCACAGAGGCAAAGCCAGTTGGCGAGAAATAATATTCGAGGCTCGCGTCATAGTTGTCGGAGTCAAGTGGCTTCAGGAATGGGTTGCCGCCTGAACCTGTGCGTACGCAATCCGTAACACCCGGCGTACAGGCTGGTGGTGGCGCAAGCCGAAGTGCTGGATTGAGTTGTGAAAAATTTGGACGCGTGCGGGTTTGCGTAAATGCAAGCCGTGCCTGTACTTCAGGCGTGAATTGCACGCGCAAATTGGCGCTTGGCAGCCAGTCGGTGTAGCTTGTTTTATAACTGATGGGTTGCGGACCAGTCGTGGTGAAGATGGTACCCGTGGTATCGGTCTCAGTTTTGACAACGCGCAGGCCAACTTGTCCATCAATCGTCACATCGCCAGCTTCAAATTCGTAATTCGCCTGCGCATATCCTGCATAAGATTTTTCGTTAATGTTGAACGTTCGGGCCGGATCATTTGGTGGACCATCAACAGAGCCATTGCCCGTTAGGCCAATGTTGAACTGGCGCAGTTCCTTCAAGTTTTCATGCACGCTGTCGAACGTAGGTCCGAACCAGCTCACCGGGAATGGCGCGTTTTTGTCGCCGCGGAAGCCGCGTGGCTGGAGCACATAATCAAGCGGCACGGCACTGATTGGAATACCGCGGTCGCGCAAGTTCCAATAGAAATCGCCAGCACGCGATGACGCATCGCGGTTTACGAAGCGGGCGCCCCAGCTAAGCGTTGGTAAAAAGGTGATGCCTGCAGGTTCGTATTGGAAATCAAGACGCGCTTGGAGATCATCACCGCTGGCCGTCAGATAATCTTCAAAGAAACCACGATAATTATAGATTGCCGGATTGGTGGGATCGATCCCCCGCACTTGGAAGGTTGGGCCCGACCCGCCTGGGCGACCAGTGAAAAAATCGACCGAATAGTTATTCGTGTTGATTTCATAATCGACGCTCTCGGTTCGCAAATCGAACGTACTATCGGTGCGCGCTATATCTGCGGTGATACGCAGCGGCCCAGCATCCCAGCGACCACCAATCGCGAATTGGTAGGTATTTGTGTCACGCTTGGTCGCGCCTTGGAAACCCCAGGTCTGGTTCCCGCCACAGCAGGCAGTTGGGCGGTTGACTGTGCCGCTAATAAGTTGACCGTCTTCAATCACAAGGTTTTCGTAAGAAGCGCCGCCCCAAAGAGGCTGCGCCCACATGCGGTCCGACGCGCGCTCACGATAGCCCTGCCACAGACCTTCGACATACAGTTCGAGGTCCGGCGAAGGGCGCCACTGAAGCGCACCGTTGATGGACGGACGCCATCTTTCGGCCTCTGCATATTGGATTTCGGGCCAATCGGGTGAACGCGCACCAGCAAGATCAGCGATGAAGAACCCATGGCGACGTGTGGAATCGCGATAATGCATGCGCGTGTAAGAGAAGTTGATCAGAGCCCCTATCTCGCCATCACCTGCGTCCCACCGGTCGGACAGTAGCAACTGCGCATTCGGTTCCAGATCCCGGGATTTATCCGGGTAAACACCCCATACTGACCCGGCAATTTCGGAATCTTCAAAATCAAAGGGGCGGCGCGACCGCACGTTAATCAAGCCAGCGATGCCGGGCTCAACTAAATCGGCGCTCGACGTCTTGAACACATCGATTGCGCTAATGCCGCCAGCGGGAAAATCTTGAAGTGCGACCGACCGGGTTTCAGCTGTAAAGATTTCGCGACCATTGTACGTGGTAGTGTAATTGAACCGGTCGAGACCGCGTAAAAGAACCCGATTGGCCTCGCCGCCCCTACGTTCCACCTGAATTCCGGGGATACGCGCGGCTGTATCGGAGACCGCAACGTCAGGCAGCTTGCCAATATCTTCAGCGATGATCGAATCTACAATCTTGTCAGAACGCTGCTTCTGGCTTTGCGCCGATTGCAACGATGCGCGAAGCCCCGTAACAACAATTGCGTCTTCCTCTGCGTCATTCACGCCCTGAGCTGGCACGGTGTCCTGCGCATAAGCAACAGAAGCCGACATCGCGATCACAGCGAGTGATCCGGTGCAGCGGGCAATGGTCTTAAGGCGCATAACAGTTCCCCTCATCTCGACCGCAGTCGCGGTTCTCTATCGATTTAATATACGAAACTTTTTGTCTCGAGCAAGCTAATTGTATGATTTATCCTATAGAACTGATTTTTCAAAAATATGTTACCATTCGGCCACGCTCCCGTCTGCGTGTCGCCACACCGGATTTCGCCAACGATGCCTGTGTTTGTGCGCTTCCCGCACTTTCGCTTCGTCAATTTCTATGCCGAGACCAGGCCCGTTTGGAATAGGCAGGAACCCGTCCACCGGCGTCAGAGCATCCGGGTTTGTGCAGAAAGTATGCAAGTCGTGCGTATCGTTATAGTGGATACCCAAGGACATTTCCTGAATGATGACATTGGGCGTGCACGCCGCCAGTTGTAAGCATGCGCCGAGCGCCAACGGTCCCAGCGGACAATGCGGCGCAACGGCGACGTCGTACGACTCCGCCATCGCTGCAATCTTCCGGCACTCGGTAATGCCGCCTGCGTGGCTTAAGTCAGGCTGAATAATGTCAACTGCGCCGCTGGCCAAAAAGGGCTTAAAGTCCCAGCGCGAATAAAGCCGCTCGCCTACCGCAATCGGTGTGCTGACAAGGCCCGCAAGCTGCGCCAGTGCCTCGGGGTTTTCGGACAGGATCGGTTCTTCAATGAACAACAACCCAAGCGGCTCCAGCAATTTTGCAAGTTGCTTCGCCATGGGCCGATGCACGCGTCCATGGAAATCGACGCCGACATCTAGCCCTTCGCCCTGCGCTGCGCGGACACGCTCAACGACTTCATCCAACTTAGGCGCAACCAGATAGTCGATTTCGGACGTCGCGTTCATTTTCACTGCAGAAAAACCTTGCGCACGGCGCGCCTGCGCGGCTGCAGCAATGTCGTCAGGGCGGTCGCCGCCAATCCAGGCATATGCGCGAATCTTGTTCCGCACACGGCCACCAAGCATCTCCCAAACGGGCAATCCATGATGCTTGCCCTTCCAGTCCCATAATGCCTGATCAAGCCCAGCAATCGCGGACATCAACACCGGGCCACCCCGGTAAAACCCACCGCGATAACCGACTTGCCAGATATCCTCTATTTGCCGTGGATCAGCACCGATGAAACGATCGCGTAATGCATCAATGGCCCCATCCACGGCCTCTGCATGCCCCTCAAGGCTTGCCTCACCCCAGCCGACACCGCCATCCTGTGTTTCGATCCTTACAAAAAGCCAGCGTGGCGGGACATGGAAGGTTTCGATTTTGGCAATCTTCATGGCGGCTGCTCTATCATAATATATCAAACTGTGATTGCACATTTATATGATAATACATACAATGCAACTGGAACTCACGATGCGCCGGCAGTGTTTGAAGTTGGTGAGCACCTTGAAGCCACAGGAGAATGAGTCACCATGTGGCACGCAAATTACATCGCTGTTGACTGGGGAACAACCAATCGCCGCGCGTGGCTAATTGACCGTAATGGCCAAGTCACAAGTGAGTTTGAGGACCATCTTGGGCTGATGTCAGTGCCCCAGGACGGGTTCGATGCTGCAGCAGCGGACATCCGTCATCAACTGGGCGACCATCCCATGCTGCTCGCCGGCATGGTCGGGTCGAACAAGGGATGGCGGCAAGCGGGATATGTCCCCTGCCCCGCCGATGCCAAGTCCTTAGCCGCTGGCGTTTTATGGGTCGAGCCGATGCGGACGGGAATCATTCCCGGCGTCTGCCAGACCGAAGGCCATGCAGACGTCATGCGCGGCGAAGAGGTTCAGGTATTAGGCGCTCAGGCCATTGCCGAACTGTCGCCCGATGCGCTTATTTGCCACCCCGGTACACACAGCAAATGGATTCAGTTGAGGCATGCCCAAATCAGCGCTTTCCAGACTGCGATGACTGGAGAAATGTTCAACTTGCTGCGTGAACACAGTATCTTGTCTGGACAAATGAGTGGGGACGTCACTGATAATGCGGCGTTCCAAGCTGGGCTTAAGGACGCGCGCGGCGGCGTGCCGTTGCTGTCGGCTTTATTTGCCGTTCGCGCGCGTTACTTGTTGCAAGCATTGCCGCTCGCTGATGCTTCTTATGCCAGTGGCTTGTTGATTGGCAGCGATGTGCAGGCGGGGTTACAAAGAGCGCAAGCTGGCGCGCAAATAACAATTATCGGACGCCCCGACCTTTGCCAGCTTTACGCAAGCGCCATTGCAGCGTCAGGTTGCACCAGCAGTTTCGTCGACGGTAGCGCGGCATTTCGGGCTGGCATCGGTTCCATCATCCGGCATTTTGTTTCAGAGTAGAAATATTGGCACAGCTAACTGACATATTCACTGACCATATCCGACGTTGTCCCGTGATCGCGATCCTGCGTGGTATAACGCCTGACGAGATCTTACCCGTCGGCCACGCACTTATGGAATGCGGGATCAATGTGATCGAAATTCCGTTAAACTCGCCTGAGCCTTTTGAAAGCATCCATCGCCTTTCGGCTGATGTGGGCGATGGGGCGATCATCGGCGCTGGCACAGTATTGCGGGTGGAGGATGTTGAGGCGGTCCAAGCCGCGGGCGGGCAACTGGTCGTGTCCCCCAACACAGACCCCAAAGTTATCGCTGCAACGGTGGCATTGGGGATGATCTCGGTACCCGGCTATTACACACCAACCGAAGCCTTCGCTGCAATACACGCCGGTGCACATGCGATTAAGCTTTTTCCGGCGGAGGCAGCAGCGCCATCGGTCGTAAAGGCGCAACGGGCCGTTCTACCTGCTGGTTTTCCGTTATTCATTGTCGGTGGCGTTCAGGCGGATGATGCGATGAAATGGCTGTCCGCCGGCGCCAGCGGCTTTGGCCTTGGTGGCGCATTGTACAGGCCCGGCTATTCCGCGGAACAGGTCAAGGAGGCAGCATCGCAGTTCGTTGCAGCACTGCCGCCACAGAATCGCACATGACCATCCGTATTGCAATAATCGGCTTTGGCAAAATTGCCCGCGACGAACATTTGCCCGCGATCAACGCCAATCCGGATTTCGAACTGGTAGCCATCGTTACAAACAATGCGCCAACCGATATCAGTTGCCCGTATTTCCGAAATGTTGCCGACATGTTTGCGGCAATGCCTGGCGGTGTCGATGCCGTCGCCATCTGCACGCCTCCTGGACCCAGATTCGAAATTGGGTGCGCTGTTGCCGCTCATGGCGTTGCCATGCTCCTGGAAAAGCCGCCAACGGCGACACTGGGCGAATTAGATGATCTGCTTCAGATAGCAGAAGCCAATGAAGCGCCCGTTTTTACGGCATGGCATTCGCAATATGCCGCAGCCGTCGATATCGCACAGCACGCCTTAGTTGCCGAAGAGGTGACCGGCATTTCCCTTTTATGGCAAGAGGACGTACGTAAATTCCATGCTGGCCAGCAATGGATTTGGGAAGCTGGTGGCTTTGGGGTGTTCGACCCCGGCATTAACGGGCTTTCAATCCTCACCCGCATCCTTCCGGAACCCATATTGGTGCGCGACGCCAATCTTTGCTTTCCGGGCAATAAGCAGGCGCCAATCGCCGCCGAGTTGAATTTTCACGGCAATGCAAGAACCGCCGTTCTTGATTGGCGTGGCGACAGCGAAGAACGCTGGTCTATCCACATTCAGACCCAATCGGGCAAGAGCGTCGACATTTCACATGGCGGCGCGGCGCTCGCCATTGACGGTTTGCAGCAAGACCTGCCGGATCATGACGAATATCGCGGCGTATATAAGGAATTCGGCAACGTTGTAAAAACCCGACGCAGCCGTGTAGATCGCGAGCCCTTGCGTATTGTCGCCGATTGCTTCCTAATCGGCTCACGCAAAATGGTAGAAGATTTTGTATAATTTTGCCGATAAAGACCGGCGCAGAGCTCAACAACGGCGGGCGCTTGAAGGCCGGGGGGTCAAATGATGAATGCAGTATCCGAGATGAGTATGTCATCGGCGATGGGCCGCAACCTGACCTATGGTATGCTCGACATGCTCGGCAAGGCGATTGTCACCGGGCAATATGATAATCAACCCTTCCCGACCGAAGCCGAGCTTGCAAAGCAATATGACGTCAGCCGGTCAGTCGTACGTGAGGCGGTCAAAATGCTTGGCGCCAAGGGGTTACTGACCGCGCGCCCGCGTAAGGGCACCACTATTCAGGCAACCGACCGCTGGAACTTGTTCGATATCGATGTTTTGCGCTGGCTGCTCGACCGTAAATTCTCGCTCTCAGTACTTCGGCAGTTTTCGGAGCTGCGTGAGGCGATTGAGCCGGCCGCAGCTGCGCTTGCGGCGCGTGCGCATACCGAAGAAGGACTAACGGCGATCCGGGCTGGCTTTGCCCGGATGGAAGCCGCCGAGCGTGACGACGATGACTCGCTTGAAGCAGACATCGCCTTCCACATCGCAATTCTTCAGGCCTCGGCCAACCCGTTCTACGCCCAGTTTCGTGACGTCGTGACGACTGCCCTTCGCACATCTATCCGCTTCACAAACCGGTTCAAAGGCCGCACTGCTAGCCTGCCACAGCATAAAGCCGTGCTCGACGCCATTACACAACGCGAGCCCGAACAAGCACGCGCGGCGATGGCGGCGCTGATTGCCGACGTGATGTTGTTGATCGCTGAAGCGGAAAAAACAGGCTGAGATGGAATGCCTTGCCGATGTTCGCGCCGTTTTAGGCGAAGGCCCATGCTGGGTAGCGCGGGACCAGAGCGTATTGTGGGTCGACATCAACACGCCGCACGTCTTTCAATGGAGCGCGGCCAACGGCACGCAAACACATGTGTTGTCTGAAAAAATATGCTCAATCGTCCCACGCGCGGCAGGAGGATATATTGGTGCAGGCTATGATGGCCTAATCACGCTTTCCGATGACTTCACGATATCGCATGTTGGCAATCCAGAAGCGCATATCCTTGGCAACCGCTTCAACGATGGCAAGGTCGACCGCGAAGGGCGCTTTTGGGTGGGCAGTATGGATCATGCCGAAGCGCGGGATAGCGGCACACTGTACCGGATAGACCATGACCTCAGTTGGACCGCGATAGATACTGGCTATCGCGTGACGAACGGTCCGGCCTTTAGCGTTGACGGCCGGACGATGTACCACACCGACAGCGCCATTCAGCGCGTCTATGTCTTTGACCTAGACGCCGTTGGAAATGCGGCCAACCGCCGCCTTTTTCTGCATTTCACCCCGGAAATGGGCTATCCGGATGGTATGACCGTGGATGCTGAAAATTGCCTCTGGATCGCGTTCTGGGACGGCTGGTGCCTCCGCCGCTTTGCACCTGATGGCAGCTTGCTTGCCGAGTTTCCCGTACCCGTACAAAAGCCAACCAGCGTTGCCTTTGGTGGACCAGATTTGGACCGTGTCTTCATCACCTCAGCCGCACGGGATTTGTCGGATGTTGAACGCGTGGCGCAACCGAATGCGGGCGGCATGTTTGCTTTCTATCCTGGCGTTAAGGGCATCGCTGAACTGCCCTTTGCAGGCTGATCTAAGGCAATTGCGCCAGCAGCTCGTTAACGCGTCGCTCTGCGTCCGCAAGCGCAACATCAATGGGTTTGATTCCAGTAACGGCAGCCTCCAACTCCTCTCCGATCAACCCTTGAATGGCCGATTGCCGTTCGACGAAGTCTGGCAACTGCTGCCCGGTGGCCGCCATCGCGGCAATGTCGCTGCGGTGGGGTTGGGTTTTGAACGCTCGCGCGTCCAGCACAGCTTTGAACGCCGGAAGATGCCCGGTGCGCACCCAGTCTCCATTATATTTTGCGACGAACCCTAAAAAGCGCGATATTGCCTCGCGCTCAGATGGCCCCCTTGTGTCTTTCGGCACTACCCACGCATGGCCATCAACAAAGGCAGCACTTTTGCCCCACAGCCGGGGAAACGGCACTACGGCATAGCCCCCCAAACGTGCCCCGGATTGCTCGGCGGCCTCATCATAGGGGCCGATCATCCAAGTGCCGGTCGGGAATACCCCACCCTCGCCGTTTACAAAGCTTGCTGTCGCTCCGGGGAAATCCTGCGCCATAGTCGTCAGTTTCTCGGCATTGAGCGTGCGGTAAAGCTGCATCACAGCGCGGGCCTCTGGTGTATTCAAACGGATGTGGCGATTGTCGGGGAAGATCACGGCATCTTGCGCCATCAGATACGTATACAAATTGGCGACCAGATAATCCGGCGCGCTCACCTGCGCCTGAATCAAATAGGGCTTGCCCGTGGCCGCTTTGAACCGGCGCGCATGTTCCAGCAATTGCGCTGGCGAATTGGGAAGTATCGGCTTGCCATTGGCCATGAGGCCAGCCTGATCCATCAGACTTGTGTTGATATGCCAAAGCCGGCCAATCGTATCCCATGGCAGGGCGTAGTATTTCCCGTTCTTTATCGCACCGCGCTGTCCGGCGAGCGTCAGGCTATCGGGGTCGACATTTGCTTCCGCCAAAAGCACATCCATCGGCGAAAGCAAACCGCGCGCCTGATAATCGGAGATAACCGACTGGTGCATCGTAACCAGATCAGGCGGATCACCCGCCGCGATCTGCGCTGCAAGCTGCGGATAGCCGGGCCACGCGACAACGTTTATCTTTACGTTGATGTCCGGATTTTCGGCGACGAAGCGATTCAGTATTGTTGTGATGATACCGCACTCGGTCTCTGCCTTTGCGACGTCGATGCTGTTGCCATAGACTGCACCGCATTCGCCGAAGAAACGTTGAATGACGATTGTTGGTCGGTCGCTGGTCTGCTCGCAGCTTCCCAGCAACAACGCGGCCATAACTGCCGCTAAGGCTGGTAA
The DNA here is from genome assembly GCA_031426075.1 of Sphingomonadaceae bacterium. Taxonomy (GTDB): domain Bacteria; phylum Pseudomonadota; class Alphaproteobacteria; order Sphingomonadales; family Sphingomonadaceae; genus Sphingorhabdus_B. Next base: position 2,199 of record JANPKN010000147.1, on the reverse strand, counting down.
GCGCCTCATCGTGTCGCCGCCCCTGCCATCGCACCGACAATCTGTTTCTGGAAAATGAGATAGACGATCAGGATCGGAATTGATGCAAATACTGCCTGCGCCATCAGGAAGCCCAGCCCGCTCGTCTGCGCGTAATTCATTTGTGACGAGGCAAGCCCAACGGTGAGGGTATATTTATCACTCGTCGTGGCCGAGATCAAAGGCCACCAATAGTCATTCCACGACCCCAAGAATGTGAAGACCCCCAAGGTCGCTTGCGCAGGGTATGACAAGGGCAACAGCACCTTCCAGAATATCTTGAACCGTGACGCCCCGTCGAGTGCCGCCGCCTCATCCAAATCCTTAGGTATCGCCTTGAAATATTGAGTCATGAAAAACACGCCAAAAGGTGCGGCGAGACCGGGGAGGATAAGCCCGGGAAAGCTGTTGTGCCAACCAAGCGTCGCAAACAGTTGGTGCCTTGGAAGAATGACCGCTTGTTCGGGAATGGCAAGACCAAGCAGGACGAACACAAACAAAGTGCGCCGGAATGGAAATTCAAGGCGCGCAAATCCGTATCCTGCGAGCGAGCACAGTATGAGCACGCTGATTGTGGTTCCAAGCGACACGATGATGCTGTTGAGCAGCCATCGCGGCACATCCGACCCCGAAATGATGTCGCGATAATTTTCCAGCGTGTAGGGCGCGGACAAAGCTGAGGCACTGTCGCGCATTAGTTCACTGTTGCTCTTGAGCGAGAGAAGCAATGTCCACAAAAGCGGCGCAACCATGATTGCTGCGCCTATAAGCACGCCGATTAAAGCGGGCCACGGCAAGTGGTTGCGGTTGGTGGTGGCGCTCATGCGGGACGGTCCTCGTTACGCGACGACAGCCAATATTGCCCAAGCGTCAACGCAAGCACCAAGACAAACAGCACCTCCGCCGCTGCAATGGCATAGCCAAGCTCCCACCGGCCAAACGCGATTTCATAGATGTAGAGCACCACTGGCCGCGAGCTGCCGCTTGGCCCGCCCGAGGTCAGCAATTGCGCTTGCCCGAAAATCTGCAACTGCGCAGCGGTTTGCAGCATCACGACCAAAATCGTCGTGCGGCGAAGCGACGGCAAAGTGATACGAAAAAATGTGGTCCAGCGGCTCGAACGGTCCAACGCCGCTGCCTCATAAATATCCGGCGGGATTTGTTGAAGCCCGGCCAAAAACAACATCATCGGCAGGCCAAGCCCCCACCAGATGGTCGTAATAGCGATAGCTGGCACAGTGAGATCCGGGTGGCTTAAAAACGGGATTGGCTCCATGCCGACCGCCGTCAGCACTTTGGCAATCAAGCCTGCATCCGGCGTCAGCACAAAGCGCCAGATCAACGTCACAATCGTGACGGACAGGACCGAGGACGAAAAGAATAGCCCGCGAAAAATAGCAGCTGATCGTGTCGCACGGTTTAGGGCCAAAGCCAGCAGCAAGGTAATCACGGTGAGCGCTGGCACAATCAGCAACGCCAATAGGAATGTCGTACCCATCGCTTGATAGAAAACGGGATCCGCGAACAGACGTGTGTAATTTTCGAGCCCAATGAATTGCCGCGCGCCAAAAAGGTCAGCGCGATGGAGACTGATCCACAGCCCCATGAAGAAGGGGAGGATCAGCAGGAAGCTGTAGGCCGCGACAAAAGGCAGGACAAATACGGCCCCACCAAAGCGCGCAGTTCTGCTCATGCGCCGCGTGCCGCGTGGTGACCAGTGCCATCGCTTGCGAAAAGATGCGCTGCGCGGCCATCGATGGACAGACTGATTTTGTCGCCCATGCGGATGTTACTGTCGCCTTTGTCCAAGGCCGTGATTTCGGTGCCGTCGCCCAATCGCGCATAGATGATCGTGCGGTCGCCAAGGCGCTCGACGATCATCGCCTCCGCATTCAACGTGCCTTCGCCTACCCCGACAATCGACACATTTTCAGGACGCAAACCAAGGTCAAAAGCGTCACCCTTTTGCCCCACCAAAGATGTAACACGTGTGGGAATGTTGGTGCCATTTGCTAATGCCACCAGCGCATATCCATCATCGGGATCGGCCAATGTCACGGGCAACATCGTCATCGCGGGCGATCCGACAAAGCGCGCCACAAAGCGGTTCGCAGGCCGGTCGTAAACCTCCATTGGCGTACCCACCTGCTGGATTTTCCGATCGCTCATAACCACGATCCG
>JANPKN010000146.1:0-5900 GCA_031426075.1 Sphingomonadaceae bacterium | reverse complement strand
CTCCGTCAATGACCGCCAGCACCGGTGCTGCGCTGGCGAGCATGCCTTCGACGACTGCAGTAGACAGGCCACGCCGCCCGATGCGGTGCACGATACGCACATTGCGATTTTCGCGGGCTATTTGCCGGACGATATCGGACGTTCCATCGGGTGAATTGTCGTCGACGAAAATGGCTTCCCAACTGATGTCTGCAAGCACCAACTCCAGCCGAGCGAGCAAAAGCGTAACATTGGCGCGCTCATTGTAGGTTGGAATGATAACGGCAAGTTCGAGCGGGCGGCTATCCACCGAAATACTGCGTTCGATCTGGATCCGGTCTTGCCGCACGCTGTTCCCTGTTCAATCACTTCATTGCCAGGAAGCACTATGCGTTATTTGGTTAAAAAGTGATTTAGGATAAACCCACTGCCCACGTGGCTGCTGCGCCTAAAGCCCCCGCCAGCGCCGCAACAATAAGATAGCGTCCCGTGTTGCTTTCGCCCCTGCGTTCCCAGATCAGTTGCACAGGTGGAAGCGGTGGCGGTTCAGGCGCCCCCCCTTTACGCGGCAGTTGTTCATCCAAGCGGCGGATGAGGTCAGGGATCATTTGCAGCGTTTCAGCCTGCTTGCGGATGCCATCGGCGAGCATCGCCTCCGGCCCCAACTCGCCGCGAATCCAGTCGCGTACATAAGGCGCAGCAACATCCCACATGTTGATGCTTGGGTTCAGCGAGGTCGCAATGCCCTCGACCATCACCATCGTTTTTTGCAGCAACAGCAAATGCGGCTGGGTCTGCATGTCGAAATCGCGGGTGATCGCAAAAAGGCTGTCGAGCATTTGCCCTACCGACAATTCGCTGACGGGCTTGCCGCGCGTTGGTTCGCCCACTGCGCGCAGGGCGGTCGCGAATTCGTCGACATTGTGATAGCTTGGCACATATTGCGCTTCGAAATGGATTTCGGCCACGCGTTTATAATTGCCTGTCGTCAGGCCGTAGAGAATTTCTGCAAGCCAGAAACGTGCCTGGCGGTTGATGCGGCCCATGATGCCGAAATCGATGGCAACGATTGTTCCGTCTGCACGTACGAACAAATTGCCCTGATGCATGTCGGCGTGGAAAAAACCTTCCGAAATTGCCTGTCGCAAAAAGGTTAGGACAAGCTTTTCAGCCATTTTATTGAGATCGTGGCCAGCGGCCTTTAATGATTCGATATCGGAGATTTTTACGCCGTCCACCCATTCAAGTGTGAGAACGCGGCCAGATGTCCGGTCCCAGTCAATGGTCGGGATCGTGTAGCCTTCCACCGCAACCATCGCGTCCTTCAATTCAGACGCGCTTGCCGCTTCACGCCGCAAATCCAGTTCGCGCAGGGTCCAGCGTTTGAGGTTGGCGATAACCAGTTGCGGCCGCAAGCGCGCGGCTTCCCCGCCAAGCGCTTCCAAATGCGCTGCCGCCCATTCATAGGTTTCGATGTCACTGGCGAATTGTTCGCGAATGCCGGGGCGAAGCACCTTGATCGCGACGTCCTTGCCTTCAGTCGTGCGCGCACGGTGCACCTGCGCGATGGACGCTGCGCCAACCGGCACTGGGTCGATATATTCAAACAGGGCTGCTGCGGGTTTATTCAGGCTGTTGTCGATCTGCGCATAAACTTGATCAAACGGCGCAGGCGGCAATTGGTCCTGAAGCGTCAGCAGATTATGCACCGCTTCTTCGCCAATGATATCAGGGCGGGTCGCGAGTGTTTGCCCAAGCTTAATCGCGGCTGGGCCAATGGCGCGAAACGCCCCTGCATAATCCGGCACCTTAGGCTGGATCGTCCCAAAGCGCGCAATGCGGCACAGGCGCTTGACTTGCGCCGGGGTGTTACGGTCTGCTTCAATGGCACGCAAAGCGCCGTGGCGCGCTAGAATGCGGCCCCATTTGAGCAAGCGAAGTATGTGGGTGGCTGGACGAGTCATTTGGCGCGGGGTTAAACCTTCCAACCGCTGTGAATCGCGACCAGACCGCCCAATATGGGCTCAACCTTGGTTTGCACAAAACCGGCCTCGCCAATCATGCGTTTGAAATTCTGCATGTCGGGAAAGCGACGGATGGACTCGACCAGATATCGGTAGCTGTCTTCGTCACCTGCAATGGCCTTGCCAAGCTTTGGCACGAGCTTGTCGGAGTAGACGTCATAAATCTGCGCCAATCCAGGCCATTCGACGGTCGAAAATTCAAGGCAGAAGAAGCGGCCGCCATAACGCAAGACACGGTGCGCCTCGCGCAAGGCCTTTGGAATGTCAGTGACGTTGCGAATGCCGAAAGCAATCGTGTATGCGTCAAAATGCGCATCGGGGAAGGTAAGCGTCTCTGCATTTTGCGCAGACCAGATGAGGCTGTCGATGCCGCGCTTCATCGCGCGTTCCATACCGACATCCAGCATGTCTTCGTTAATGTCGGATACGGTGACCTGCGCGCCCGATTTTTCCATACGGAACGCAATGTCGCCCGTGCCGCCCGCCATATCGAGGATATCCTCCCCAGCGCGCGGTTTTACGCGGCGCACAAAGGTGTCTTTCCACAAACGGTGCATGCCGCCTGACATCGCGTCGTTCATGATGTCATATTTGCGTGCGACGTTGGAAAAGACGTCGCCAACGCGCTGCGTCTTTTCTTCGGGGCTAACTTCCTCATAGCCAAAGGATACGGTGTCGTTCATCCTGCTGCCTCTAGCGGATTGTTGCGCCAGCCGCAAAGGCTGTTAGGTGCAAAATCATATGCCCGAATTACCTGAAGTGGAAACAACTGTCTCCGGCCTGCGGTCGGTCCTGGAAGGCGAGGTCATTGTCCGCGCTGAACCGCGACGGGCTGACCTGCGCTGGCCAATTCCGGCCGATTTGCGCCAGCGTTTGACAGGCGCGCGGATAGAAATGCTGGGTCGGCGGGCCAAATATGGCTTGATCTACACCGACCGGCAGGACGTGATGATATTTCATTTAGGGATGTCGGGCCGTTGGCGCATCGATCCTGTGGAAATTGAGAAGCACGACCATTTCATCTTGGAAACCGCAAATGGCCGGGTAGTCGCGCTCAATGATCATCGCCGGTTCGGTTCACTGGATATTATCGATTCGGCTCAGCTCGACGCATACCGCTTCTTTGCAAATATGGGACCGGAGCCATTGTCGGATGCTTTCGATGCATCTGTTTTGCAAAAGGCATTCCACGGTCGCAAGGCGCCGATCAAGGCGATGCTACTGAACCAGAATATCGTGGCGGGCCTGGGGAACATATATGTGTGCGAGGCGCTGCACATGGCGGGTATTGATCCAACTGTTACCGCATCAAGTATCAGCAAGCCGCGGTTACGCCGGTTAGTCATCGCGATTAAGGAGGTTCTCACAGCGGCAATCGCGGCTGGTGGATCAACCTTGCGCGATTTTGCGGCACCGGATGGCGAGCTTGGCTATTTCGCGAAGGAGTGGCGCGTCTATGGCCGTGAAGGTGATGGATGCAACTGTGGTGCGACCGTAGTGCGGCGCGTTGATTCGGGGCGATCAACATTCTATTGCCCGAAATGCCAGCGATGACGCGGCACAATGAGGTTGACGAATCTCTTAGGCAGGGTTAAGGGCCGCTCCTTCAACGGGCGTACCGCGTGGGCACGCCTCACTCAGATATTGAAATTCGAGGACAAAAATGGCCAATACGCCGCAAGCAAAAAAGCGTATCCGTCGCAATGCGCGTCGCACTGAAGTAAATGGCGCACGCGTCAGCCGCATCCGCACTTTCATCAAGAAAGTCGAATCGGCTATTGAGCTTGGTGACAAGTCTGCTGCCTCCGCAGCGCTTGCAGCAGCGCAACCTGAATTGGCCCGTGGCGTATCCAAAGGCGTCCTCCACAAGAACACAGCTTCGCGCAAATTTGGTCGCCTCACAAAGGCGGTCGGCGGTCTCGCTTAAGCGGAACGCACCTGGTCGGAACACCCGGCCTTTGAAATTCAAAACCCGCCGCGATCACGGCGGGTTTTTATTTGCCAATTGTAACATAGCTGAAGGGTGAGGATTTCCCGCGATTCGGCAGATTTACAATTCGATTTTGATTCAAAAAATACGCAAAATCATACAGTTAGTAAATATTTAACGCATTTGCCTACGTCCGCCCGAGTCAATGGCATTTATTTCAGTTTTTTTGCAGACCTGCTCTTGATCGACTCGTTTCTTGGGGTCTAAGAAACTGTTTCCAGCAACGCATGACGACAGTCGGGCAATGCCTCACATGGAGAATTGAAACGTGACGTCGGCTGCATTTGGCAACAAATGCTTAGCCAACTCCTGTTCATTCCGTGTCGGGCAGATAGCGCGCGGTCATGTAGTACTGGTTGGGGTGGAAAATGGGGGCAGGCACGTTGGCCGAAAGCAATTCAGTATCGCAAAGCAAAATCGGTCCATCAGGCAGCGGAATTGAAGCTTCAATGCTCCACGCCCGTCTTGACGCAGATTGGCACAATATTTCTTCCGGGTTACGCCGTGATCTTGGCGCGCAAATTTATGGGCAATGGATTCGTTCTATCAGCCTGGGTGATTTTTGTGACCTGACCGGAACGCTTGAACTTTTGTTGCCGTCAGATTTCTCCGCCAGTTGGGTGTCCGACCATTATGCCGACCGCTTGCGTCTGGCATGGTCAAGCACCAACAGCAGCGTCAAGCAGTTGAAAATCCGTACGCGGCCCGGTGCTCCCCGCGTCGAACTGCTGCGCGCTTCCAACAATGCCGAACGCGCAGTTGCACAAGAAGCGAGCGAGTCACAATCGTCGCGATCAGCGCTTGATCCGCGGATGACCTTTGCGAATTTCGTTAAGGGACAAACCAATGTCTTGGCACTGAGCGCTGCCGAACGCGTCGCGTCAAAAGACAAGCCATTGTTCAACCCGCTATATCTTCAGGCCGCAACTGGTCAGGGCAAGACGCACCTGATGCATGCCATTGGCCATGCTTATGCCGAGGTTAATCCCGACGCGCAGATTTTGTACATGTCGGCCGAAAAGTTCATGATGGAATTTGTGACCGCAATGCGGCGCAAGGAAGTCATGGAGTTTAAGGCACGGCTGCGTGCCGTGGACGTTCTGCTGATCGACGATATCCAGTTCATCATTGGCAAGGTATCAACGCAGGAAGAGTTTTTGCACACGATCGATGCCATCATCGGTGCAGGGAAACGCCTGGTCGTTTCCGCTGACCGCGCGCCGCAGGCGCTTGACGGCGTCGATCAGCGTATCTTGTCACGCCTTTCGATGGGGCTTGTTGCGGATATTCAACCTGCTGATCTTGAACTACGCCGTTTGATCCTTGAGCAGCGCCTCGCCAACATGCCCGAAGCTCAGGTCGGTGAAGATGTGGTCGAATTTCTCGCCCGCACCATCAGCCGCAATGTTCGCGAGCTGGAAGGTGGCTTGAACAAGCTTCTTGCCTACGCTCAATTGACCGGCAAGCCAGTGACCCGGACATTGGCGGAAGAGCAGCTCAAGGATATCTTGAGCGCTTGCCGTCGGCGCATTACTATTGATGAAATTCAACGCGCCGTATGCGAATATTACCGTATCGACCGGAGCGAAATGTCTTCGAAGCGCCGTGCGCGCGCTGTTGTCCGCCCACGCCAAGTCGCCATGTACCTTGCCAAGGTTATGACCCCGCGCAGCTATCCGGAAATCGGACGGAAGTTCGGCGGCCGCGACCATAGCACTGTAATTCATGCGGTGCGCCTCGTTGAGGGCCTTCGTCAGCAAGATAGCGATATGGACAATGATGTCCGCGCGCTGTTGCGCCAACTTGAAGCCTGATTTTTTCCACCCCTTTTCAACAGCCTTTCCAGCGCTTATCCCCACGATGTGAGTCGGAAGGACAATGATGGGAAAAACATGCGCGTCGTGCGG
>JANPKN010000145.1:0-2465 GCA_031426075.1 Sphingomonadaceae bacterium | reverse complement strand
TATGGCCGTTCCGGCTATTTATCTGAACGGCGAACCCTTTGGCCAAGGCCGCATGGACTTGTCGCAGATCATGGCAAAGCTGGACACCGGCACCATTGCCCGCGCAGCGGAAAAGATCGCAGCGAAAGAGCCTTTTGAAGTTCTGGTTGTTGGCGGCGGCCCTGCTGGAGCGGCAGCGGCCATTTACGCGGCGCGTAAGGGTTTCCGCACAGGAGTTGTCGCTGAACGCTTTGGCGGACAAGTGCTCGATACGATGGGAATTGAAAACTTCATCTCGGTCCAACACACCGAAGGTCCCAAGCTTGCTGCGCAATTGGAACAGCATGTCCGCGAATATGATGTGGACATCATGAATTTACAGACAGCCGCAGAACTAATCCCAGCAGGCGCCGATGGATTGCACGAAGTAAAACTCGCAAGTGGCGCATCGTTGAAGGCTAAGACCCTGATCCTGTCGACCGGCGCGCGATGGCGGCAAATGGGCGTTCCTGGCGAGGAAGAATATCGGAACAAGGGCGTTGCCTACTGCCCGCATTGCGATGGTCCTTTGTATAAGGGCAAGCGTACGGCCGTCATTGGCGGCGGTAACTCCGGTGTCGAGGCGGCAATCGATCTCGCTGGTATAGTCGCGCACGTCACATTGATCGAATTTGACTCACAGTTGCGCGCCGACGCGGTATTGCAAAACAAACTTCGCAGCTTGCCAAATGTCGACATCATCACCTCGGCGCTCAGCACTGAGGTCATTGGTGACGGCGAGAAGGTGCAGGCCTTGGTCTACACTGACCGGACCACCGACCAGTCACACCGCATCGATCTCGATGGCATTTTCGTGCAAATCGGCTTGGTCCCGAACACCGAATGGCTCAAAGGTCCGCTGACATTGTCGCCACGCGGTGAAATCGAAGTCGACGCACATAATGCAACTAACATTCCGGGCGTGTTTGCTGCCGGTGACGTAACAACGGTGCCGTATAAGCAGATTATAGTTGCCATGGGTGAAGGGACAAAGGCCGGCCTGTCGGCATTTGACCATATCATCCGGCATTGATTGGATATCCGATTGTGAACGGCACTGCGCAGCGTAAATTGGCCAGCACAATCGGTTTTCCGCTAGAAAAACTACATTCGTCGAAAAATACTGGTCGATTGGAGTAAGTTCAGCCAACACGTAAATCGAGGTATTCTCCTCTCCGTCCCCCCACCGGTGAAAAAATGCGTAAGCCAATCATTCTCTCGTTGATGTTCTGTGTTGCGGCCTGTGGTGGCGGTGGCGACGAAAAGCGCGAACGCCCTACCCCATTGGTCAGCGTGGGCGCGGCGACCACGAAGGAGTTTTCGGACGTTTATGTTGCGGTCGGCACTGCCAATGCCAATGAACAGGTTTCCGTGCGCGCGCCTGTCACCGAGCGCATTACCCAGCTTGGCTTTACCGATGGGGATTATGTTCAAAAAGGCCAAATGCTTGCCGTTCTGGCACAGGGGCAGGAAACAGCCTCACTCGCCAGTGCACAAGCACGGGCACGCGAAGCAGACCAGCAACTTGCCCGTATCAGCGAACTTCACCGCCGCGGCTTTGCGACCAACGCTAGCTTGGACGCGCAAACGGCGTCGGCGAGTGCAGCAAAGGCGGTCGCTAATGAGGCGCGGGCGTCGATTGGCGACCGTGTCGTACGAGCGCCTTTCTCGGGCCAAGTGTCTCTTCGTCGCATATCCGTTGGCGCCGTGGTAAGCGCTGGAGACGAAATCGCGGCCGTCAGCGACCTCAGCCAGATTAAACTGGACTTCACGGTGCCTGAGACCATGCTCTCAAATGTTCGGGTGGGGCAGGACATAACAGCAAAGGCGTCGGCCTATCCCGATTATGTAGCGTCAGGCAAGATTATTGCCATCGACCCCGTCATCAATCCGCAAACCCGCACTGCCACGTTGCGGGCCGTGTTGCCGAACCGTAATGCGCTACTGAAACCCGGCATGCTGCTATCGGTGACAATCATGTCCAAAACGCGCAATGCGCCTGCGGTTCCAGAACTGTCTCTTGTGCGTGAAGGCGATACCAGCTTTGTCTACACCGTCGGCTCCGACCTAAAAGTGAAACGCACGCCAGTGAAAACAGGGACGCGCGATGGGAATTTGGTTGAAATTATCGAAGGTCTTAAGGTCGGTGACAAGATTGTAACCGAAGGCGTTGTGAAGCTCTCAGATGGCACCACTGTACGCACTGGCCCAGCCAAAGCCAGCGGCGGGTCCGCAAAAGCGCGCTGATGATCATCTGATATGACAATTTCCGACATCTCTGTACGCAGACCCGTTTTTGCAGCCGTTATTGCGATCTTGATGGTGCTCGTTGGCATTGTCGGTTTCTTGAGCCTGCCTGTCCGCGAATATCCGGATACGGAGCCGCCAATCGTGTCCGTCGGGACAACCTACACCGGCGCTGCTGCCACAGTGGTTGAATCGCGTGT
>JANPKN010000144.1:0-9975 GCA_031426075.1 Sphingomonadaceae bacterium | reverse complement strand
GAGTGAAGCCGAACCCGTCAGAAACGTGCCCCAGATAATATCCAGCACAGTGACTTTAGTGCTCCACACTTTCAATGTAGCATAATTGGTCAAGTCATAGGTCATGTAGCAAAAGAAGCCCAGCAGCGCGCCCCAAAGAAGCGCTGTTTGCCATTTGCCCGTGAGCAGAGCTGGTCCGACAGCGAAGATCATCATGCCCAAGATATAAAGCAAATAGAAGATGATTGCCGGCCCCATGCGAAAGCCACCTTTCATGAGCATGTCACCAATCTCAGGCTGATAAAGCCGCGTGTACATCGTTCGCAACCAGACGCTGTCAATGAGCGCAAAGGCAATGCCCGTTGCGATGTAGCCGACGATATATTTTATAAGCATTTCGATGATCCCCTCAACTGCGTCAACCGTGCCTGCAAGCACATATCGGGTCAAGGCAGCCAAACAGCTGTAGCTTATATTGTTGCAGTTAACGCTGCATCACGCAGTCCACGCCAGACTTGAATGGCCTGGACGGTTTCGGCGGCGTCATGGACGCGGACAATTTGCGCGCCTTGCTCAACCGCTTTCATGGCGAGGAAAATTGACCCGCCGAGGCGCTCGTCTGCGGCGGCTTCATTCGAAAGCGCTCCGATAAGACGCTTACGGCTCGCGCCAAACAGAATTGTGCAGCCCAGCGCGTGATACATCGACAGATTGTTGATAATCGCCAAATTTTCGGACAGCGATTTTCCAAAACCGATACCCGGATCGACCAATATCCTGTCACGCGATATCCCGGCGGCCTCAACTGCAGTAACACGCTGTTCAAGCCAGTCAAAAACGTCGCATACGACGTCGTCGTATACACCATCCTTGTGCGGATCACTGCTTTGGCTTGGGGCGTGCATCAGGACTACGGGAACGTTGCTAGCCTGTGCCACTTCCAATGCACGGTCGTCGTACAACAGCGCAGAAATGTCATTAATCATCGTGGCGCCCGCTTTAATTGCACCCTCCATGACCGAAGCTTTGCGCGTATCGATTGAAATCGCGGTCCCAGCTCCCGCCAGCTTGCGGATCAGTGGCTCCACGCGGCCGAGTTCCTCGCCTTCCCATATCAAAGCAGCGCCAGGTCGAGTGGATTCCCCGCCTACGTCAATTATCGCTGCGCCAGCGCTCGACATCTTGAATGCTGCATCCGCGGCAATGTCGGAATCAAAGTTTTTACCAGCATCGGAAAAGCTGTCGGGGGTTGCGTTAATTATCCCCATCACATGGGGCTGATCAAGCCGGATGGTTCGTGCACCCATTTGCAGCGCGGCACGTGGAGCAGCTATGTTTTCCAGAAGAAGCGCACATCTTTCCCGGCCTGTGTCCGAAAGCGGGGCTGTAAATGCATCCCATCCGCTTACAGACACCAATCGCCGCTGCGTGGATGTTGCGTCGCGCTGGATATATTCGATTTGCGAAAACCAGATCATAGTTCCCGCCAAACGCAAGCTTTCTCCATCGTGCCGCTGCGGGCTTTCCACAAAGCCGGTAGGACGAAGATAGGTTTTTATCACGGCTCGGTAGCGAGCAAATAGGTTTGGCGCAGATCGTCAATCGGCTTCATCGCGCCATCAGCGGCGGCATAATGCCAATATGTCCACCCGTTGCAGCTAGGTGCATTCTGGATTGCTGAGCCGACCTTGTGGATTGAACCATCAACCACGCCGCAGATGATCGAGCCATCTGCGCGCACAGTTGCCTCGAACTGCCGCTTGCGATCGAACAGCTTCGTACCCGGAATCAAATAGCCAGCCTCAACCAGTTGGCCAAAAGCAACCTTTGGCGCAGACTTTGGCGACTGCATTGTTTTAATGGCGCTTTCGTCCAGCGGCAGTGCTGCGGCGATGCGCTCTTCGGCTACTTCGCAATAGAGTGCTTCGCGTTCGCAGCCTATCCAGTCACGACCAAGACGTCGGGCAACGGCACCCGTCGTGCCGGTTCCGAAAAACGGGTCGAGCACCACGTCGCCTGGCTTTGTGCAGGCAAGTAATATGCGATACAGGAGTGCCTCTGGCTTTTGCGTAGGATGTGCCTTGACGCCGTTACGCTTCAATCGCTCTTGCCCGCCACAAATCGGGATGAGCCAATCGGACCGCATTTGAAGCTCGTCATTCAAAGTCTTCATCGCGCGATAGTTGAACGTGTATTTCGACTTCTCGCTTTTGGAGGCCCAGATCAACGTCTCATGCGCATTGGTAAAGCGCGTGCCTTTAAAATTCGGCATCGGGTTGGACTTGCGCCATACAATATCGTTCAAGATCCAATATCCCGCGTCCTGTACAGCCGTGCCCACGCGGAAAATGTTATGGTAGCTGCCGATGACCCAAAGCGAGCCGTTCGGCTTTAAAATCCGCCGTGCCTCGGCCAGCCATTCGCGCGTAAACTTGTCGTAAATGGCAAAGCTTGCAAATTTGTCCCAGTCATCGTCGACTGCGCTGACTTTGCTGTTGTCGGGGCGTAACAAGTCACCACCAAGTTGCAAATTATAGGGTGGGTCTGCGAAGACCATATCGATGGAACAATCCGGCAAGGAGCGCATCGCCTCAATACAGTCCATCCGCAAAATTTGATTTCGCGGCAGCTCGGGTGCCGGCGCCAGCTTCGTTTTTGTTGCTGGTCTAATTTTATCAATGACACCCATTGCCTATTCCCCCTGGCGCTTACCAGGCTGCGATGAGTCAGTGCACGACTTAGGTCAAGGCCATTAACAGTCCGGGAAATGTCGCAGTCGCAGGCGCGACATTGCCATGTAGGCGGAACGAAACGAGTCCGGCACAAGATGTGGAGTCTGTTGAATCTCGGCAGACTCAACCCCTAGTAGTGTTGCCCGAAGGACTCAGTCGCCAAATAAAGTTACAGCAAAATCAGTTGCGACACCGGGGCGAAGCTTTTGCGATGCAACGGCGTCGGACCATGCGTCCGAAGCGCGGCCAAATGGTCTGGTGTGCCGTAGCCCTTGTTCTTTTCCCAACCATAATGCGCATGCTGCCGCGCGGCGGCGCACATCATCCGGTCACGATGCTCTTTGGCGATAATGGAAGCGGCTGAAATACAGGGTTCAATCGCGTCTCCACCGACAATAGCCTGCGCAGTCCAGCGCCATTCGGGACGTCGGCCAGCAGGCGTCATATTGCCGTCGATCAATACTTCAAGCGGGTCGCATCCAAGCTTTACGCACAGCGCCTCGACAGCCAAAGTCATGGCCAGCATCGTTGCGCCAAATATGTTCAGGCGGTCAATATCCTCAACCTCGACGACACCCACCGCCCATTGGCAGCGGCGCTTAATTGTGGCTTCAAGTTCTGCACGGCGCGCCGCAGTCAGCTTCTTGCTATCATCCAGACCGGACGGACGCGGCTTGCACAATACAACCGCTGCCGCCACCACAGGCCCTGCAAGCGGGCCACGTCCCGCCTCGTCAACACCGACGATCATATCCGCCACGCAGGATAACGGCGGCTTTCGCCTGCCCTGTATAGGCAAACCATGTTTCCGGCAGGGTCAAGCAGCCGTGCCTCACGCCATCCCCAGCTTTCGTCCTGCGGCATCTGTTCAAAGGCAAAGCCTTGGCTGGCCAGTTCCGTTACCCACGCATCAAGACGCTTGCTTTCGAAATACACCACGGTCGATGTGGAGCAATCATCGGTTTGGTGGATCGAGAAAGTCACTCCGTTCGGCACTTCAAACCGGGCATAGCCGTTGGCTGGGCTATCAACGATTTGCTGCAATCCAAGCGCCTTATAGAAATCCACTGACGCCTTGTAATCGCGGCAGCCAACGGTGATTTGATTAAGTGACGGTCCAGCGACCATCGCGTCTTCGCGCACCGATTGATGCCCCATCGGACCGTGCCCCTGGCCAAGCCCCGGCGCATCAAGCAGAGCGAGCCGTACAAACAGACGCGCACGTTCAATTGCTGGAATAAGCTCAATCCCCTGCCCCAGGCCGGTTGCGATCGCAGTGGCTAGCGTGCAACCCGTTCCATGTGTGCTGCGGGTATGTATACGTGCGTCGCTCCAGCTTTCGCTTTGCCCTGGCGCGAGATGAAGTTCGTCGATGATATCATCACCATCTGCATGCCCACCTTTCAACAACACCGGAATTCGCCGCGCCAACAACGCATCCTTGCCGCCTAAAGCCTGGAGTTCAGGCAAGTTTGGCGTCGTTAGCGTTGCAAGCCGCATCAACCTTTCAAATGCCGATATGGTATCCGCGTCCGCCAATACCGCGCCGCTGGTTGCAACCATCACCGGGTCGAAAATAATCGGGCAGGACAGGTCCGACAGGCTGTCTGCCACAGCATGCGCCGTGTCGGCATTGCCGATCATGCCGATTTTGACCGCGTCCACGCCAATGTCACTGACGACTGCGCTGATCTGGTCAATGACCATCTGTGTCGGGATCATATGCACCGCGTCAACGCCAAGGGTGTTTTGCGCCGTAATCGCGGTCACCGCGGTCAATGCGTGCCCACCAAGCATGGTCACCGTCTTGATATCCGCTTGAATACCCGCACCGCCGCCGCTGTCCGAGCCAGCGATGATCAATATCCGTGCGGGTGCGCCTTCGGTCATCAGGATGCAGCCGCCCTGACCGCGTCACATATGCTGTCGACTATTCTCTCGACCTGAGCGGCATCATCGCCCTCCGCCATTACGCGGATGACAGGTTCGGTTCCGGAGGGGCGGATGACCAAACGGCCATTGCCCGCGAGTTCAGCTTCGGCCTTTGCGATGACAGCTTGAACATCCGGATTATCGAGTGGCTTGCCACCTGAAAAACGCACATTTTTGAGCAATTGGGGAACAGGATCGAACAAGTGCAGAACTTCACTCGCTGGTTTTCCGCTGGCGACAAGCTGGGTGAGCACCTGCAACGCTGCAATCGTGCCATCGCCAGTCGTGGCATGGTCAAGCATGATCATATGGCCGGATTGCTCTCCGCCTACATTGATACCATGCTTGCGCATTTCTTCTAGGACGTAGCGGTCCCCCACTTTCGCTCGGATGAGACGCAAATCTTGGCTTTCAAGATAGCGCTCAAGTCCAAGGTTAGACATCACCGTAGCGACGATTCCGCCGCCCGTGAGTTTGCCGCTGCGGTTCATGGCACAGCCAAGCAATGCCATGATCTGGTCGCCATCCACAACGCGCCCATGTTCGTCGACAACGATCAGCCTATCAGCGTCGCCGTCGAGCGCGATGCCAATATCGGCACCTGCCGCGACTACGGTTTCCTGCAACGTTGCGACATGAGTGGAGCCGACCTTATGATTGATATTCTTTCCGTTAGGTTCAATACCAATCGGTGTGACTTTGGCGCCAAGCTCCCAAATCGCGGTAGGCGCGACCTGATAGGCGGCACCGTTGGCGCAATCCAGCACCACATGCAGGCCATCAAATCGGATATGTTCAGGAACCGATGCCTTCACCGCGTGAATATAGCGGCCACGGCTATCCTCAATCCGGCGCGCGCGTCCGACATCAACTGCGTCAGCCAATGCCAGCGGACCATCAAGCAGCGCTTCAATTGCCAGTTCATCGGCATCGGATAACTTAAAGCCATCAGGGCCAAACAGCTTGATGCCATTGTCTTCATAGGGGTTGTGACTGGCCGAAATCATAACGCCCAAATCCGCGCGCATCGACCGGGTGAGCAAGGCTACGGCAGGCGTCGGAATGGGACCAAACTGGACCACATCCATACCGACACTGGTAAAGCCGGCAACCAACGCGTTTTCGATCATATAACCGGAGAGTCGCGTGTCCTTGCCAATGACGACGCGGTGTTTATGGCCCCCACGTAAGAAATGCGTGCCAGCGGCTTGGCCGACCTTCATCGCCATTTCCGGTGTCATGGAACCGGCGTTACTGCGTCCCCTGATGCCATCTGTTCCGAAATATTTGCGCGCCATTTTCGATCCTGCCTTTTTACGGTTCTATACTGATTTTTTCGCGCCACCCAGCCTCTCCCTTGCATAGGGAGCGAGGGGCTGGCAAGACCAGATGCTATGTCAAATGCTTCACGTATTCTCCTCGCGCTCGTCATCGGGCTTGCCCTTGGAATTTTCGCCGCCGCACAAGTGCCTGCCATTGGCTCGCAAATCGCCTATTGGCTCGATATTGTCGGTTCATTGTGGCTCAATGGCCTGCGGATGACAGTGGTGCCACTGGTGGTGGCGCTGCTCATTACCGGCATCGTAAAAAGTGCTGAAGCGGCGCGCGCTGGTCCGATGGCTGCACGGACTGTAACGTGGATCGTGATTATGATGGGCCTTTCGGCGGCCATCGGTGCCTTACTGACGCCCACGTTGCTGTCCTTGTGGCCGATGCCAGCCGAAAGCGCAGCTGCCTTGCGTGCGGCGCTTACAGACGTTCCTGCGGTTGCGGAGCAGCCTCCACTGCGTGACTTCATTGTAGCGCTTGTCCCAACCAACCCGATTTCTTCAGCAGCTAATGATTCGATCCTACCGCTTTTGATCTTCACTTTGGTATTCGCCTTTGCGGTGACGCGGCTCGCACAAGGTCCACGGTCGCAAATGGCTGGATTTTTTAGCGCGCTCGCCGACGCGATGGTCATTGTTATTGAATGGGTGCTGAAACTTGCCCCCATAGGCGTGTTTGCCTTGGCCTTTGTGGTGGGCGCCCGATCCGGTCTGGCGGCGTTGGGCGCGGTTGCCCATTATATCGTCACTGTATCCATCGTCGGTATAATCGTTGGCGGCTTCGCGTATCTGGTGGCAGTTTTTGCCGGAAAGGTTCGCTTCAGCGATTTTGCCCGTCAGATCGCTCCCGTGCAGGCTTTTGCGGTATCAACCCAATCGTCACTCGCGAGCCTTCCTTTAATGCTAAAAAAGGCTGAGGCGCTTGGTGTCCGGGAGTCGACTGCCGGGTTGGTGCTGCCCATGGCCGTCGCATTGTTGCGTGTTACTGGCCCTGCCATGAACTTGGCTGTCGCGCTTTACGTTGCGAACTGGTTTGGTGTCGAGCTGGATGCGTTCGATTATACCTTCGCGATCTTCATTGCAGCGCTAACATCAATGGGTGCGGTCAGCCTGCCCGGTTCTGTCAGCTTCGTTACTTCCATTGCGCCGATCTGTCTCGCGCTTGGCATTCCAATTGAGCCACTGGCCTTGCTGATTGCTGTCGAAACATTGCCCGATATCTTCCGCACCACGGGCAATGTGCAAATGGACGTCGCACTTGCGACCGCTATCGAAGCCCCAGAAAAGGAAAAAGCCAATGCAATATCGTGAACTCGGCCACGGGCTGAAGGTATCGGCGCTTGGCGTCGGTTGTATGCCGATGATCAAGGGCGGTAACATCACTTATGGGGAAGATGCCGACCCGGATGAGGCTATCAAGACGATTCATCGCGCCATCGACCTTGGCATCAACTTTTTCGATACCGCGCAGATTTATGGCCCTTTCCAGAATGAGGAACTGGTTGGCCAGGCCATTAAGGGTAAACGCGACGGACTAGTGATCGCCAGTAAGTTCGGTTTCAAATTTGACGGCGGCAACATCGTTGGCGTCGACGGATCGGCTACGAACGCCAAGACTGCGGTTGAAGGGACATTGAAGCGCCTTGGTATCGACTGCCTCGACCTGTATTATCAGCACCGCGTCGACCCCAACGTACCCATCGAAGAGACGGTTGGCGCGATGGCTGACCTCATCACCGAAGGCAAAATCAAACATATCGGTCTGTCCGAAGCAGGGCCGGAAACGCTGCGCCGCGCTGCCGCGGTTGCGCCAATCTCCGCATTGCAGAGCGAATATTCGCTGTGGGAACGCGATGTTGAGGATGCAATTCTGCCGACCTGCCGTGAGCTCGGCATTGGCTTTGTCCCTTATTCGCCGCTTGGCCGTGGGTTTTTAACTGGCGCCTTCCGAAGCCTTGATGAATTGCCGGAGAATGACTGGCGGAGGCAGGACCCACGCTTCCAAGGCGACAATTTTGCTGCGAACCTCGCCATTGTAGACGTTGTTGGAGAGATTGCGGCCAAGCATGACAGGTCGCATGCGCAAATCGCACTTACCTGGATATTGGCGCAAGGCAGCGATATCGTTCCTATCCCAGGCTTCAAACGGCGGGTGACGATGGAGGATAGCTCGAAGGCTACTGACGTTGTCTTGGATTCTGACGATCTCGCCAAACTGGACGCTGCCGCCCCCCGCGGTGGCACATCAGGTCCGCGTTATGGCGAGCGGGGAATGAAAATGGTTCGGCTTTAAACCCCGATCCAGCGAAACAGGCCAGCGCCAGCTACGCCCCAATAAGGGTGCGCCCATGTCGCTATGGCCCAAATCAAAGCGCCTGCAATCCATGGGCCAATGCCAACATTAAACAATGCGCCCGGACGCACGGTGAAATGTGTTCGGCGTAGCCAGGACTCCCACTGACCACCCATCAGTTTGCGTTTCTTGATTTCCTGCGCCTTGGAACCAACCAAAGCGAGGAAAATCAGGCTGCCCGCGAAGATAAAATTGTCGATGCGCGGTGCCACGAGAACATGGCCAACACCCCATAAAGCAAAGCCCCACATCATCGGATGCCGCGTGGCTTTGAACACGCCAGAGGGCGTCTGTGCCGCCAACGCGTCAGGCACGCCAGGAAACGACGGGTTGCGGATGAAGGAGCCAGAAAACAGCACGGCAGCAACCAGCGTGATTACGCTCGCGATTATCCAGACGGCATCACCCACTGGCCAGAAACCTTCGGCCTTTGGCGCGCGGCCAAATTCGAAGATCATCCATACAAATGTCGCGAGTGATACCACGGAATAAACGAGCATGAAGCCGTTTGCACCGAGACGCCGGACAAGAGGCGCACGCAGAGGGTGTGACATCAGGAAATGACTGCCGACAAACAATATGCTCGCGGCAACCAGACTTAGATAATCGCCCAAAACGCCACCTCCCGCCCCCGGATGAATCGGCCCGTTATAACCTTAATGCATCAACGATCATATGCCTTTGGCAAATCGCCTTCTGTTGGCCGCGCATAGCGGTCACGAAGCCGATTCTGACGATTCGTAAGCAGTTGCTCTACGCCATCGATGATCACCGTTGTGGCGGCACTGGAAAGTTCAAGCGGGTCACCATCCCAGATAACGACATCTGCCGCTTTACCTGCTTTCAAGCTACCAAATCGGTCGCCTACGCCCATGATGTCAGCAGGAACCGAGCTGATCGCGGCAAATGCCTCGTCCCACGTTAAACCAGTTGCATTGGGCACGCTCTGCAAGCTCACAATATTACCTGCATATTGCGTTGTGTATCGCAATTGATGAGAATCACGATCGTTGATCATGCCGATTGCAACCTGAACGCCAGCGTCCTTCATGCGGCCTATGTTGCTTTGCGTAGCCCCGAGCATTTCGAAGGTTGCAGGCAAATCATTCAGCGCTGACGCAATCACGGGTATGCGTGCCTGCGCAAGTTGCGGTGCAACCCGCCAACCTTCGCTAACGCCAACAAACACCATTTTTATAGCCGGAAATTCACTCTTTAACTCGATCAGTCGAAGCATATCGTTGGCGCCTTCGACGTGGATCAACAAACGTGTTTCACCGCGAAGGACGGACAATAACGCCTTAGCATCTTCGGCCTTCAGGAGTTCGTCATCGAATGTACCACGTCCCGCGGCATAATCTTGCGCCTCACGCAGCATGGCGCGGAAATGCAGATGCGTTCCCGCACGGCTTCCTCCAGCAGACGCCGCGCCCTCCTCACCGAATTCAGCAAATTGAAACGCGCGTGCTTTCGTCACCGGGTTACTATCCGCCCCAAGATCCGCGATTGCGCCCTGACCGGCAAAAATATTGCCAGCAGCCTCTGGCGCAACCACCGCGCGAGTTACACCCGCAGAGCGGTTAACGGCAAAGGGCGAACGGAAGGGATCAATGGCCGGCGCAACGTCAATTGCTGCGGAAAAACCACTTCG
>JANPKN010000143.1:0-1625 GCA_031426075.1 Sphingomonadaceae bacterium | reverse complement strand
TCCGGCCTGCGGCTGGTTGCTGTCGTTAAGGCCGACCTGCTTGTCAAAACGCACGGCCGTTAACTTGCCCGATGGTTCAAGGCTGAGCGTCACAAAGGTCTCAATCTTGTTGATGTCGATACCTGACGGTGCACAGGCACGAACGCGGCTACGGATTTGGCCAGCGATGCTGATGCCAACCGAGCGGCGCACTTCGCTGGCAGACTTGGCGGCTGGCGTGCCAACGGCCTTGCCAGCGCCGGGGGCTTTGCCGATATTATTGATGCTGTCTTCAAAGCTGCGGCTGAGGCCGCCTAGCTTAGCGGGTGTAGTGCCCTTGCCGCTGACTGCTGCTGCTTTTGCCGGTGTTTTTGGTGAAACGGCGGCGGTCTTTACAGGGCGTGCAGCGGCCTTCGCAGGTGGCTGCTTGACGGGCTCTTTCTTCGCCGCAACCTTGGCAACCGGCGGGGCAGGCTCGGGTTTGGAAACGGGTTTTGCCTGCGGCTTCTCAACCGGCTTTTCGATCTGTATTATTGGCGTCGGGGCAGGGGGTGGTTCGGCGGGCGCAGTTTCACCCGGCGCTGGCGGCGCGGACTCTTCCTGAATAGCATCGGGCGCGGTCGACACTTCGGCAATTTCGCCAACAAGGGATACGGAAATGGACTCTTGCTTTGGGGTGGTCTCGGTTGACGCCATCATTCCAAGCGCAAATGCACCGAGCAAGATAACGTGGCCGCCAACCGCCGCGCCAAGTCCTAGTTTCTCCGCCCGATCCATCGCCATCTTGTTAGTTTTCGCTTGATGAACCGGTGGTGACCAAGCTCACGCTGTTGAGGCCTGCGCGGTTCAATTCGCCCATGACGCGCATCATCTGGCCATAGCTGATCGCCGTATCACCGCGCAGCATGATCTGGCGCGGGTTGTCAGGTGTTTCAGCGGCGGCAATTTCTTCCAACCGCGTGGCCAATTCGGCTGGAGCAACTTCAGTGCCGTCAATGAACGTCACACCATCGCGGTCAATGGCGATTTCGATGGGCTCATCCTTTTGGTCAAGCGCATTGGCACGGCTTTCAGGCAGCTCGACCGGCACGCCTGTCACCAGCAACGGCGCTGTGACCATGAAGATAATAAGTAGGACCAGCATAACGTCAACAAAGGGCGTGACGTTGATGTCCGCCATTGGCGCGCGTCGGCTACTGCGCCGACGCCCACGACCGCCACCGCCGCCGGATGAGGTGTTCATGCTCATATTTAAATCTCAAGCTCCAGTTCCCGGCTTAACGTGCCGTGAAAGCCATCGGCAAAACGCCCCATGCGCGCTTCATATTGGTTCAGCCGGTGTGAAAAGCGGTTATAGGCAATGACTGCTGGAATGGCGGCAAACAGACCAATGGCAGTGGCGAACAGCGCTTCGGCAATGCCCGGTGCAACAACGGCGAGGCTTGAGTTTTGCTCCGCTGCAATGGCCGCAAAGCTGCGCATGATGCCCCAGACCGTTCCGAACAGGCCAATAAACGGCGCGACTGATCCAGTGGTTGCAAGGAAGTTCAGCCGGTTGGCGAGGCGGTCGGTTTCCGCCGCGATCGTCGCATCCATGGCAGTGGCAAGTCGCTCGCGTGTACCTGCGCGGTCAATGCTTTTGCCTT
>JANPKN010000142.1:0-4275 GCA_031426075.1 Sphingomonadaceae bacterium | reverse complement strand
TTCCATCGCTGGATGCGCCTTGCTGCCCAACTCCGCTTGCGCCGCTACTTCGGCGCCGGATCGGGCGTGGAGCCACTCCATCCAATAGGGCCACCAGCTTCCGGCGACTTCTTCTGTGCCTTTCATCCATTCGGTGACATCAGCGGGGGTCTTGCCCTTGCTGTGCTTCCAATATTTCGCCTTGGGGTTACCCGGAGGGTTGAGAATGGCTTGCATATGGCCCGCCTGGCTCAGGATGAATTCAACATTCTTGCTGCCGAACAATTGAGTCGAGCGATAGCATGCGCGCCATGGCGTGATATGGTCGGTCGTTCCGCCCAGAACGAACAGATCGCCGGTCACCTTGGTCAGGTCAAGCGTATGGCCCGCAATCTCGAACGTGCCGGGCGTGGCATAGGCGTTGGCTTCGAACAGTTCCAGAAAGTCGCCCATCAACGCGGACGACAGGTTGGTCGCATCGGCATTCCAGAACAGGATGTCGAACGCTGGCGGATCATCGCCGAGCAGATAATTGTTGATGACATAGTTCCAGATGAGGTCATTTGGCCGCAACCATGCAAAGCCGCGCGCAAGGCTGCTGCCCTCGATCACGCCTTTCTTTGCCGCGCGCTGCCGCGCAAGTGCAATGCCATTGTGCGACACAAGGCTAGACGCCTCGGTATCGCCGGGCTTGGGCTCAAGCACGCACACCATCATGGTGATCGCGTTGGCGCGGGTATCGCCCATCGATGCCAATTTGGACAACAACACAGACATAGTCTGACCGCCTGAACAGCCGCCCGATATGTTGACCTTGTCGCTGCCTGTAATCTCGCACACGACGTCCAGCGCCTTGATGCAGCTTTCGATATATTCGGCCATACCCCACACGCCCATATCGTCGGTAGGGTTGCGCCATGAAATCATAAATGGCTGAATACCGTGGTCGGTCTGCCATTTGATGATCGATTTTTCGGGGGACAGATCATTGATATACATCTTGTTGATCTGTGGCGGAATGGTCAGCTGCGGCGTTGCAAAAACCTTCTCGGTCGTTGGCGCATATTGGATCAACTCAAAGCGTTCATCGCGATACACCACCGCGCCCTTTGCCGTTGCAACATTCTCACCAAGCTTGAACGGCTTTTTGTTGACCTGGCTCACCATCATGTCGTTGTGAACCATGTCGTTATAGGCGTTTTTGAGGCCCTTCACGAGGCTAAGCCCGCCGGAATCCACAAGGCGTTTCTGCGCCGTCGGGTTGCCAATCAGGGTGTTAGTCGGTGACATCGCGTCGATGATGATCTGCGATATGAAATTTGCGCGGTCGCGTTCCAGCGCATCAAGCTCGAGATCCTCGATATAGCTTTTGACGCCCTTTTGAACCGCGAGATAATATTGCGCTCCGGCCTTGAAGAACGGGTTGAATGTCCAAGCGGGGTCCATGAAGCGCTTGTCCTTGGGGTCAGGCGCAAGGTCCGATTTTCCGGTCATGATCTTGACGACATCTTCAGAGAAGTTCGCTGTTGCCTTCCACGCCTTGTCGGGGTTGGTCGCGGTCTGGCGCAGCATCAGGCCAATGGCGCCAATGAAATCCTCCCGCGCCAAACCGGCAAGCGGACCAAGTGCCATCGTCGCATCATTGGCAGCGTCAAATGCACCTGCAACACCAGAAAACGGCGCGCCTTTCTTTTGCGATTTCTTTTTATCACCTTTTGCGTTGCCGCCGGTTTCCGCCTTAGTCGACATTATCCTCTCCTCTTCCCTCGCGCAGACGATTACACGGTGCGCACCCAAGGTCAAACACTCCGCGCGATGTTAACAATTGTACATAAATATTTCTAAACAGATGCGTCGGCGAAAGTTCGCATAATTCCCTTTTAGGCTCCGGATAGCTGGTGATTGTAGACGTTGACCGCCGCGCAAAAGCGTCGCACCGGATGCGCTTAATTCAGACTATGTTAAAGGTCTGGGCGTAGTGGAACGGTTCATTATGCCAAAACTCCCAGAGCAATTGTCGTTGCTCGATGCTGAATTCGATATTGCACCATCGACGGCGTCGATCATCGCATCACGGCCGGTGGTCGACCTGCGCAACAGTCAGGTGATGGCGTATGAGTATATGGCATGCGACCATTATAGTTTCCTGCCTAGCCCAAACAATTTGTCGGTTACGGACCTGCAATATATTTTGGAAACCAGCAAGTTGCTGTACCTGCCTGAAATATTGTTGTCGGTGCCGACGGACATTTTTGTCGAAATAGACCTGTCGAACAAGATGGCTTGGGCGCTGCGATCATTATTATCTCAAGGGACGCATGTCAGCGTTCTATTGTCTGCGACACATGGTGATGTGGCCAATAATGCAATCGGCAATGCGATGCAAAACTGGCGGCGGGTCGGTTGCAGCGTGGGTATAGACAATTTCGGCTATGCTGCTGTCCCTGCGCTTTGGCCGTTGGTCCACAATGTTGATGTGGTGCGGATTGACCCGCGTCTGATCGGCATGCTGCGGGCCAATGTTTTACCCGCCCTGCCCGCGCAGAAATTGGTCAATCTGGTGGCGGCGATGGGTATTTCGCGCATCATACTCGATGGGTGCCTTTCCATCGATGACGCCACGATGTTTCAGGAAGTTGGCGCCACCCATGGCCAAGGCCCTGTATTTGGGGAATTCAGCCTCACGCAGCCGCATTGATGCGCTGTACTTGCGTCCTCCGCTGACGCCGCTAAGTCACCGCGTATGAGCCTGCTAGAAATCATTGCCGTATTGCTCGGCATTGCTAACATCGTCTTGATTATCCGCCGCTCTGTGTGGAATTTCCCCGTCGCGATTGTGATGGTGTCGCTCTATTTCGTCATATTCCGCGATGCCAAGCTTTATAGTGACGCCGGTTTGCAAATTTTCTTTGCCGCCGTAAACCTCTACGGCTGGTACAGTTGGACACAGAATAAAGCAGACAGCGGTAAAATCATCGTCCGGCGCATTCCGGCCTTGGGCTACGGCCTTTGGATATTGGGATCAGTCGCTTCCATATGGGCCTGGGGTGCGATCATGCACGCTGAAACCGACGCCAGCTACCCTTATTGGGACGCCTCGGTCGCGATGCTTTCGATTGCAGGACAAATATTGATGGCGCGGCGCTTTGTTGAAAACTGGCATTTCTGGATCATCGTCAACCTGATCTCGATACCGCTTTATGCCACCAAGGAACTGTATCTGACCGCTGGCCTATATGGCGTGTTCCTTGTGCTTGCTGTTGCTGGCCTGGTTGCATGGCGCAAGGCGGAGCG
Source organism: Sphingomonadaceae bacterium (assembly GCA_031426075.1). Classification (GTDB taxonomy): domain Bacteria; phylum Pseudomonadota; class Alphaproteobacteria; order Sphingomonadales; family Sphingomonadaceae; genus Sphingorhabdus_B. The sequence continues at coordinate 1,002 of JANPKN010000142.1, read as the reverse complement.
CGCATGAAACGGATCTGTCTTCATGGCCCCGAAAGCACGGGCAAGTCGACGCTCGGCACGCGGCTAGCGGCGGAGCTTGGATGTGAAATCGTTCCCGAATATGGCCGCGCTTATTGCGAGGTGCATGGCACAGAGCTCGGCGTTTCCGAACTTATCCATATCGCGCAAACGCAAGATGCGATGAACCGCGCCGCAGCCGCACGGGCCACTGAATTGGGCGCTGGATTTGTCCTGTTTGATACAGATCCGCTGATTACCGCGGTCTGGTCTGACATGATGTTTGGCGCGACAGCCGGATATGTGCGTGACGCCTATTTTGACGGGTTTTGCGGTGTCGCTGACCTGTATCTGTTGCTGGATATCGACTTGCCCTTCGTCGACGACGGTCTGCGCGTATATGCGCAACAAGCCGAACGGCAGCGCTTCTTCGATCTGTGTGAAACTGAACTTGTTGCCCGCAGCGTGCATTATGCGCGCATCCAAGGCGTTGGCGAAGCGCGCTTTGCTGCAGCCAAAGACGCGTTATTGAAATGAGATAAGCCGATCGCACACTTCAAATTGGCCGTGAATGGTCCATATTATCGTTTAATAACAGATAATTGACTCCATTTCGGTGGCAGTTGATAGTGCAACTTCGCGCAAGCAGCGTAGGTTAGTTCTATCTACTGTCGCTGACAAGCGGGATCGCTTTAAAGCAGTGGACGGGGCGGCTTACTTCTGGTCGAGCTGGCTGCCCCAATTTTCCCGATCCTCGACGTCGCGAGAGAGGGGATGGACGCAGGGGCCTGGTGCTACCCCTTGTCCAAAGCCTCGCTCGCGGCGACCCAGCGGACCTCGGCAGCTTCCTGTGCTGCGACAATTTTGCCGCGGCGCTGTGACAATTCGCCCATCGTCAGGTCTTTATATTCATTTGATGCGGAAGCAGGATCAAACATCGCCTTGTCAATCGCACTCAATACGACCTCAAGCTTCGCCAGATCGGCTTCGGCATCGTTCACGTCG
>JANPKN010000141.1:0-2278 GCA_031426075.1 Sphingomonadaceae bacterium | reverse complement strand
GGCGCGCTGCTCGTGTAGCTGGTTCATCGTCATGCCCGCAGCAACCGAACGCAGCGCATCGACAAATTTACCTTCCACCAGGTCTTTGAGCAATTCTGGCTGCATCGTGCGAAGGCCGAGCGTTTGAGCCGCCATTGCCAGCGATTGCGCATCTGGTGCCACGCGAACGTAAAATTCTGCCTTCACATCAATCCGCAAACGGTCAAGGGTGATCAGCGCATCGACATTGTTGCGCTCGACCGCAAGGCGCACGGTGTTCATATTGACCGGCATTGTTTCGTGCAAAACGGGAAGAACCAGCGCCCCCCCGTTCATCACCACTTTTTCACCGCCAAGCCCGGTACGGATGAACGCGATTTCTTTGGTGGCGCGCTTGTACAGCCGGGTGATAATCAGACCGAAAACGATCAGCGCAACCAGCACCATTCCGGCGTAAATCAGAGTCGAAATCAAATTCTCGGTCATTTGTGCTTATCCTTCCAAACGCGGCAGATGCTGTCCGCCTTGCGTAATTGCCTTGAACAGGTTGCCCTCGCGGCGAACCAGCAGCAGTTTTTCGCCGCTCGTAAATACTTGTCCATCATTGTCGGGTTCGACCATCACGAAATGCGGGTGTCCGTGAATGTCGATGACCTTCGCGCGGGCAGGCGAGCCCGGCTTTGCCGTGCCGGTACCGAGTATCGCAAAGCGCCCTATGAGGCTGTCGATTGAAACGGCAGTGGTCTCGTCCTTTGGCATGATCCGCGCCAGCGGCCTCGCCAGGATTGCGGTTGCCGGAATAGATAACAGCGCCGCCACTGGAGCCGCAAGCCAGGGCGATAGCATTCCTCCAGTGATTCCAAGGACCGTTTGCTGGCCGATATAGCCAATCAACATGAACATTAGCAGGAACAAGGCAAGCCAGATCATAAGCGGCAAGCGGCCCAGGCCAAGGTAACTCAGCAGGCCATCAGCCGCACCCAAGCCATCGACCTGACCATCCATGTCGGCGTCGAGATCGGGGGCAAAATCGGTCAGCCCGCTGAACTGCAACACCATCAGGCCAATCAACAGGAAACCTGCGCCTGCAAAGGGCAGGTTTTCATTAGCTAGCCAAAATTCAAACACTTACGCGCCCCTGTTGCCGCGATATGCGACTGGACGATATTGATGAGTGTGCTGGATTCGGTCAATCGGAATCGGACGGAGGAGTCCGAATCTTGGACGACGCTTGCCCTTCCGGCGTGTCGCGCCTATCGTTCGCCCATCCCCGGGGAGTCGAACGACTGAGAGGCGGTGCTGCAATGCCCGCGACCCGCTGAACCTGATCCGGCTAGCACCGGCGGAGGGAGGGAGCGGTTGAAGCCCATCCGCCATCCTTGCTCCGATAAAAATGGAGTGAAGCATATGGCTAATATCAAACCAACCGATGATGCAATCGCGATAGCTGCGGCTCGTTTGGCGCAGACGTTGATTGAATTACGCAAACCGGCACTTCCGTTTGACGATTTTGCCGCTCATCAACAACATGTGAAAGAATGCTTCGACTGGGCGGTCGATCAACTTTCTCAGAACAGGAGCGCTTGATATGGCAGACATCCCCGCACGCACCGAAAAAACAGGGGCCGAAATTGGCGTAACCACTGGCCCCATTCGCGGCAGCAAGAAAATCCATGTCGGCCCGTTGAACGTGGCCATGCGCGAAATCTATCTGGAGCCTTCATCGGGCGAACCGCCTGTGCGCGTCTATGACACCAGCGGCCCCTATACTGACGCGACCGCGCAGATCGACATCAAAGCTGGCCTGGCCGAAATCCGTCGCCCGTGGATCATCGCACGTGGCGATGTGACCGAAGTGACGCAGCGCGAGGTAAAGCCCGAAGATAATGGCCAGCTTGGCCCCGACCGCAGCGGCGGCGTCGCGCCATTCCCCAATGTCCGCAAACAGGTGCTCCGCGCCAAGCCCGGCATGAACGTCAGCCAGATGCATTATGCCCGCAAAGGCATCATCACCCCTGAAATGGAATATGTCGCCGAACGCGAGAATCTGGGCCGTGCCCGCCTTGCCGAATATAAGCGCGATGGCGAAAGCTTTGGCGCGTCGATCCCCGATTATGTCACCCCCGAATTTGTCCGTGACGAAATCGCCCGTGGCCGCGCGATCATTCCGAACAACATCAACCACCCCGAATCCGAACCGATGGCGATTGGCCGCAATTTCCTCGTCAAGATCAACGCCAATATCGGCAACAGCGCGGTCGCATCCGATGTCGCGACTGAGGTCGACAAGATGGTCTGG
>JANPKN010000140.1:0-3074 GCA_031426075.1 Sphingomonadaceae bacterium | reverse complement strand
GACGGTCGATTTCGATGTCGAAAGCCAAACGATCACCCTGAGTCACCTGACCCATGCCTGAACGCTCAAGCGCAGAGATGTGCACGAACACATCTTCGCCGCCATCGTCACGCTGCACAAAACCAAAACCCTTCATGTCGTTGAAGAATTTCACCGTCCCATTAGCACGTTCGCCAGTCGATTCGCGCTGTGGTCCACGAGGGGCCGAATCGCGATCACCGCCACGAAAGCCACCGCGATCATCGCCGCGTGGTGCACGGTCACGATCAAAGGCTGGACGGTCAGGACGCGGTGCGCGCTCACTTACGGCCATTGGCTCGCCATCGATCACGAGGTCAGTTGCCGATACCTTGCCGCCACGTTCCACGAGTTGGAATTCAAGCGGCTGGCCTTCTGCAAGACCAGCAAGGCCAGCTTGCTCGACTGCGCTGATGTGAACGAAAACGTCATCGGGACGTCCGTCGACCTGAATGAACCCAAAGCCCTTTTGACCATTGAAAAATTTAACAATTCCCTTGCCGGAACCGATGACTTGCGCAGGCATTGGGGGGCCGCCTGGACCACGACGCGGGGCACCAAAGCCACCTCCGCCACCGCCACTGCCGCCACTATTGCCGCCGCCGCCATATCCACCACCGCCTGAGCGGCCGCCTCCAAAATCACTTTGATAGGGGGATGGTGCACGATAACCGTCGTAGCTTTCATCACCGAAACCGTCTCGTTTGTCCCGGCCCTTGCCAGCACGCTTGCGATCAAAACCCATAACTTCTTGCTTGCCTTCTCATCGCCCTGAACCACTATGTTATGCAGTCGAGGGCGACTGTACTGCACGTCACAAGCGCAATCGTTCGTGATTACGCGAGAAATATCTATATCGTAATAAAATGTGACGCGATAGCAAATATTGTGGCAGAAAATCGCCGGGCCATAACTGTACTTTCATTTGCCTTGCACAGCACTGTCGGGCAAGGGGCTTGCATGAGCGTATTTTTGCATGAAGAAGACCTTCCCGCTGGCGTATTGGCCGAAGGTCCTGTCGCCGTTGACACCGAAACAATGGGACTGATCACCCCGCGTGACCGGCTCTGCCTGCTGCAGATTTCCGATGGTCGCGGGGACGAACATCTGGTCCGTTTTGGCCGTGACAGCGACTATAGCGCGCCAAACTTACGCGCCGTTCTCGCCGATCCAACCCGCGTGAAGCTCTTTCATTACGCTCGATTCGATTTGGCAGCGATTTCGCATTATTTGAACGTGGTTGCGACGCCATTGTTCTGCACGAAAATTGCATCGCGCCTGACCCGTACATACACCGACCGCCATGGTTTGAAAGAATTGGTGAAGGAAATGCTGGCAACTGACATTTCCAAGCAACAGCAGTCAAGCGACTGGGGTGGCCCAGTGCTTTCCGAGGCGCAGAAGGACTATGCCGCAAGCGATGTGCGCTATTTGCACCGCCTGCATGACGAATTTGTCGTTCGCCTTGAACGCGAAGGCCGCACAAAATTGGCGCAAGCCTGCTTTGACTTCCTGCCCCACCGCGCAGATCTTGATCTTGCTGGTTGGCCGGAAGTTGACATATTCGGGCACAGTTAAGGTTTGATCTGGTTAGGCATCTATTATGTCCGCACAAGCCGATCTTGAACGCACACAACGACAGCGCTGGGCATTGCCGGGCGGGCGGCACGATCGGCTGATCCGCACTTTGCGCATTGTCCTACCAAGCGTCATCGGTTTGCTTGTCGCCTTGCTGGCGTTCAGCCCCTTCACCGGCAAACAAGAACTCAGCTTTGTTCTTAACAAGGATGAAGTGAGTCTGTCACGCGAGCGGCTGCGTGTTGTCGAGGCATTATACCGCGGCGACGACAGCAAAGGCCGCCCCTTTTCCTTACGCGCCGGCAGCGCAGTTCAAAAGACGTCGGCGGAGCCAGTGCTGGACATGACATCATTATCAGGCCGGATCACGCTGAACGACGGTCCAGCTTCAATAATTGCACAACGTGGCGTTTACGACCTCAATAGAGAAACGATGCGCGTGAATGGCCCATTGGCTGTTAAATCGACAGGCTATGACATGGTCGCCAGCAATGTTGAGCTGTCATTGAAAGACCGTTCGATGCAAAGCTTCGGCCCCGTCAGCGGACGTACGAAAGTCGGCACATTCAGCGCCGGACGTCTGCGTGCGGACCTTGATACGCGCATTGTGCGATTGGATGGCGGCGTTCGTTTGCGTATCGACCAGAATGCGATTAAGTGAGCGCGCAATGACTATCCGTTCTTTTACCTTTGGCCTGTGCGCCGCGATTGTCGGCATGGGCATGCTATCGTCAGCATCGACCGCGCAAAGTATTCGCAATCATAACAGCAATGCGCCTGTAGATTTCTCTGCTGCATCGTTGGAACTGCAAGACCGTGCGGACCGCGTTGTACTGTCAGGCGGGGTGACAGCAATTCAGGCTGGACTTACGCTGAAAGCAAATCGCGTAACCGCCGCTTACTCCAGCAATGGCGGGGTCGATGTGAACCGCTTGGACGCCACAGGCGGCGTGACCATCACCAAAGATGATCTGCGCGCCACCAGCAATTCAGCGATTTACGACCTTGATTCAAGCCTTATCACGCTGATCGGAAACGTTAACCTTGTGCAAGGGAGTAACCGTCTGACCGGCGGACGCCTTGTCATTGACTTGAACTCAGGCCGCTCGACAATCAACGGCGGCGGAGTCCCCGGCACAACAAATTCCGGCGGTAGAGTTACCGGCACATTCAGCGTACCTCAACGTAAGAATTAAAACTGGGCGACGACTGCGAACAAATCGGCGCAGCATGAATCATGCCAATTGCAAATTGCTTTGGTATTCACTAGCTATCAGGCTGATGACTAAAGCATGATTGCGGGCGAATATTTAATATGGATAGCATGACTGCCACATCCCCCACCGTTGACGCGACCACGGATGCGGGTTTGCAAACGGGCCTGGGCGTTGTTTCAATCGCGAAAAGCTATGACAAGCGCGCGGTTTTGACGGATGTTTCCCTCTCTGTAGCAAAAGGTGAAGTTGTTGGCTTGCTTG
>JANPKN010000139.1:0-3222 GCA_031426075.1 Sphingomonadaceae bacterium | reverse complement strand
CATATGAACGTTTGTCCCATAATGCCAAAAATGGGAGTTTGGCAACAAAATGCACAAAAATGCGTTATGGTGGAATGATGCAACCGATTGAAATAATAATCGCACGTTCATCATGGGTGTCGTTTAAGCGAGGCCTTAGTTGAAAGGGATAATAATGAAAAAGAATCAAATGATTGCGCTGACTCTTGTTGCAGCAATGCTTCCACTGTCCGCTTGTGTGACTGATCCTGAAACCGGGAATCGCACAATTTCGAAGGCCGCTATTGGCGGGGTTGGCGGCGCGCTTGGCGGATATCTGCTTGGTGACTTAATCGGCGGACGCCGCGATCGTACGGAAAAGATCGTTGGAGCGGGTATTGGCGCGCTGGCTGGCGCTGGCGCTGGCTATTATATGGACGAACAAGAAAGAAAGCTGCGTCAGCAAACCGCTGGCACCGGTATCAACGTCATTCGTGACGGCGACAATCTGGTTCTCGATATGCCATCGGAAGTGACCTTTGCCGTTGATAGCTCAAATATCGATGCTGGCTTCCGCAATACGCTCGACCAAGTTGCTGCGACACTGACCCAGTATGAGAAAACCTATGTGGACGTCATGGGTCACACCGATTCGACCGGTTCGGATTCGTATAATCAGGCGTTGTCTGAACGCCGTGCGTCTGCTGTTGCCGACTATCTTTCGAGTCGCGGCGTGCAGTCAGCCCGTTTGGCAACGCGTGGCTATGGCGAAAGCCAACCAAAGGCGAGCAACCTTGATGCAGCAGGCCGTTCGGCCAACCGCCGCGTTGAAATTCGCCTTGTACCGGTAACGCAGGGATAAGTGGTTTTAAACCGCAACACCCTGTAGCAATTTGGGCAGCGCGCCACTTTCGCCCCGCGCCTCGGCCATAAAAAAGGCCTTGGCGGGGGCGGCGCGCTGCACCATTGCCATCCCGAAACGCCGCACTGCCGATGCTGTTTTTCCGGGAATAGAAAATAACCGGTTCAACCCGTCTGTGGACACCGCGATAAGCAACGTATCGATACTGCGCCACCGGCCATAGCGGTCGAGTAGCTGCGCATCGCCAAAGTCTAAACCCAGACGCATTCCGTCGACCAGAACCTCAGTCAACGCGGCTACGTCACGTAGGCCCAGATTAAGGCCCTGGCCCGCAATCGGATGAATGCCGTGTGCGCTATCGCCAATCAATACCATCCGTTCGGCGGTAATCGACGCCGCGTGGTGGAAGCCTAATTTGTAGGATGACAAAGGCGCGGACAGTTCGACCTTACCCAATATGCCGCCCATGCCCTTTTCAAGTTCTGCGGCATAGGCACGCGGCGATAGCTTCAAATATCCAGCAGCATCCTTGGATTCGACTGACCAGACAAGCGCCGAACGGTGACGCCCATCCTCATCATCCAGCATAGGAAGCACCGCAAACGGCCCAGTGGGGTAAAAGATTTCATAAGCAATATTGTTGTGTGGCCGCTCGTGATAAATCGCCCCGACAATCGCATGATGGTCATATTGCCAATGGGCGATGTGGATCCCTGCGTCTTCGCGCGTCTCGCTTTTGCGGCCTTCTGCAACGATCATCAGGTCCGCGGTCAGAACCTCACCATTTTCAAGGGTCACCGTCGCTGCACTTGCATCACGAGATTTGCCGATGATGTTGGCGGGCATGTGCAATTGTATCGCAGCATGTTCCTGCGCGGCCTTGTGGAGTATTCCGCGCAAATACCGGCTTTCGAACATTTGCCCCAGAAATCCGTCCTCTTCGGCAGGTGCGAAATCAAGCGACCCCGGTTTCAGGCTGTCGCTGACCCAGATCTTCTCAATCGGGCAGCCTTTACCAGCCAAAGCATCGCCAAGCCCCATCGCTTCAAACAATTTGTAGCTTGAGCTTGATATCGCAAAGGTGCGGCCATCAAAGCCCGCCTGTAGCATGTTGGCTTGGTCGGCACGGTCGATGACATGGCTACTGATGCCTTGCGAAGCGAGCGCGAGGGCCTGGGTGAGGCCAATGAGGCCGCCACCTATGATGATTACGTCTGCCTTGTTTTCCATGTACCGCTTATGCCGCAAGAAAGCGTGGGATTCAAAGGAGGATTTTGACCGTATCAAACCAGCCATGTTCCCCTTTTGCCCTGTAATACTTGACGGGGAGTCCGCCGAAGCCGAAAAGGGGCGCATTCGGTCCTTGGCGACTTCATACATATTGGCATTCGTAACATGGCCTCGCGCGTTTCTAAATTAACCTCAAAATCGAACATGGCCAATTGGCGTCAGATGATGCGTGCGTCCTTGATCCGCAGCGGCGCGCTGTTTGGCGCAGCGGCTCTGGGTCTGTTCGCGATATTCTACGGGCTGGCTGTGCTCAGCTATTCGGCAGGAGACGCCGCATATAACAGCGCGGCCGCAGATGTGCAGCACAACTGGATGGGGCAAAGCGGTGCCTATGTTGCCGACGCGATGTTATTCCTGTTCGGCGTTCCAGCAATCTTCTTGTTACCGCTAATGTTGGTGTTCGCGCGGCGTTTGTGGCGCGATGTCCCGCAGCCTCAATGGAAACGGCAGTTATCACTGTGCCTCGTCGGCATGCTGCTGATCGGCTTTGGTATGGCCTATTGGCAACATGGCAGCGACATTGGCCTTCCGGCTGGATGGGGTGGGGCGATTGCCCTGCTATTGGATAACGCTGCAAGTGCTCTCGTAGGACAAATCAAAGGCATTTTCGGTACTTTGCTTCGGGTTTTCCTAATACTCGGTACATTGGCTGGCGGGGTAGCGTTGGTCATCCGGTCGCTTCAGTTGGAACGCCCATTATTGCGCATCCCGACAATCGCTATGCCCAAATTTGGAGGCGCAAACGGCGCTGTCTCGGCCTTTGCGGGTGATGATCTAGCTCCACCGCAGATTGTCGAACCCAAACCGCCACGCAAGGCGGTCGAACCCGATCAACGCAAACCACCCGTCATTGAAGACCGGACTCTTGCACCGAAAAAAGCGGCGTTTTCGACGGGCGCACGGCAAGGCGACTTCTTTGGCAGCTTCACTTTGCCATCGCTTGAACTACTCGATCCGCCACCAGCTATTTCGGTGCCCAAGCTCGACAAGGCCGCGCTCGAGGCCAATGCGCGGTTACTTGAGTCGGTTCTCGACGACTTCCATGTGAAGGGGCAGATTGTCGCGGTTCGCCCTGGACCAGTGGTCACGATGTACGAACTTGAACCAGCGGC
>JANPKN010000138.1:0-2565 GCA_031426075.1 Sphingomonadaceae bacterium | reverse complement strand
ACAACTTGGCCGGACGTGCGATTCCAGACGATGGTGTCAGCGCGGACTGAATAGCCTTGGCGATTGGCAATTACGTCGCCTTTGGCTGTGACGACTTCGGTGTTGGAGTCATATTCAACGACAGCAGCTGAAAATCCAATCTGGTCATCGGTCTGCTTTGGTGCGTCTGCTGCTGCCGGAACGCCAGTTTGTGCGATCGCAATCGACGACACAGAGCCGCAGCCGAGCAATATCGGCATCAGCAAAACGCGTAAGAGGACAGGCCGGGGGGCAGGGATATTCATAAAAACCGATAAGCCCTTTATCGCCGCTATTGCTGTGGGTCCACCCATGTTGCCACATAGGCCACTATTTGCGGTTAACCGTTGGCAATGTCGCGCCATCTTTTACTTTAAACCGAACGCTGAATAGGCCTATAGAAACTTCAAAGACGACACCCAGCGGAAAGGCTGTTTATTTCCATGAAGATCAATTTTACCGACGCGCGCCCCCAAGATGCAGACGTGCTCGCGTTTATCGTTACTAAAAGCACTTTTGCCGATTTCAAATTCCCGTTGGAAAAAAGTGATATCATTCATGCGACCGCAAAGCTTGCGCGTTTTGAAGGCGCTGCGGGGCAGAATTTTCTGCTGATCAACGAAGAGGGCGGCAAGCTGGTGCGCATTGTTCTGCTTGGTGTCGCTGAGGGTGCGACCGCGGATTATCAAAAGGCCGGCGGCGACATTGTCGCCAAGGTACAGACATCAGGCGCAAAGCATATTGCGGTTCATGCCGGTAACCTATCTGCGCAACATGCAGCAGAGGTCGCCTACGGCGCGACGTTGCGGAATTGGCGGATGGATAAATACCGTACCAAATTGCCGGAAACCTCGAAGCCAACGGTTGAAGCACTCACGGTCGTTGCCGCCCCTGCAGATGCGAGCGGCCATTGGAAGAACTATCAAGCCGTGGCAGAAGGCGTTGCTCTGACCAAGGAATTGGTCACTGAGCCAGCCAACATCATCTACCCAGAGAGCTTCGTTGAGCGCTGTCAGCATCTGAAAGAGCTTGGCGTCGAAATCAGCGTGCTGGATGACAAAGACATGGCGGCGCTTGGCATGGGCGCGCTGCTTGGCGTGGCACAAGGCTCACGTCGTCCAGCGCGCATGCTGGTGATGAAGTGGGACGGCACCGGCGGGACGCAGGAACGCCCAGTGGCGTTGGTCGGCAAGGGTGTGACTTTTGACACAGGTGGTATCTCCATCAAACCCGCAGCTGGCATGGAAGACATGAAGTGGGACATGGGCGGTGCCGGCGCTGTTGCTGGCGCGATGAAGGCACTGGCGGGACGCAAGGCGAAAGCGTATGTCGTCGGCGTCTGTGGTCTTGTTGAAAACATGCCCGATGGCAATGCACAGCGACCGGGGGATGTCGTGACGTCGATGTCGGGTCAGACCATCGAGGTGCTGAATACTGACGCAGAAGGTCGCCTTGTTTTATGCGACGCGCTGCATTGGGTGCAGGAAAAATATAACCCTGAATATGTTGTCGATTTGGCCACGTTGACCGGCGCCATTATCGTGTCGCTGGGCAGCGAATATGCGGGACTGTTCTCGAATAGTGATGAACTTGCCGACAAGCTGACTGCCGCAGGTAAGGCTTCGGGCGACCCGCTTTGGCGTTTCCCGTTGTCGAAAGCTTATGACAAGATGATCGACAGCCCGATTGCCGACATGAAAAATATCGGCGGGAAAGGCGCAGGCTCCATCACCGCTGCACAATTCCTTGGCCGATTTATCAAGGATGGCGTCAAATGGGCGCATCTCGATATTGCTGGAACCGTTTGGGCTGACAAACCTGGTCCCGTATGGGATAAAGGCGCAACCGGCTTTGGCGTGCGCTTGCTTGATCGTTTCGTCGCTGACAATTTCGAACGCTAATCCAGTCACGTCATGCAGGTCGATTTTTATCAGCTAACCCGCGACCCAGCTGAAAAAGTGCTCCCCTTTATTGCCCAGCGCGTTCTGGACGATAAAGGGCGGTTGCTGATCGTCAGTGACGACAGCGTGCAATTGGATGCGATTTCTTCTTCGCTATGGAATGCAAAGGCAGATAGCTTTCTCGCGCATGCTAAGGCGGGCGAGGGCGATGACACCCTCCAGCCGATATTGTTGTCAGAAGAGGCGGAGGCCTCCAACGGCGCACGCTTTGTGGCAATTGCCGATGGGAACTGGCGTCCGGTGGAACGGAAATTCGACCGCGTTTTCTATCTTTTTCCGCCCAACCAGACGGACAATGCACGCGCTGCGTGGCGTTCTTTGGGCGAAGGCATCGAGCGGCGATATTGGAAGCAAGACGGCGGCAAATGGATGCAGGGTCCTTAAAGCTTGCGCTGAAGCGCAACCGACGTTAGACGCGCGCCAAATTCACCCCTTAAAATTTGGAGCATCTCATGGCGGTTACGCGCACCTTTTCGATTATCAAGCCTGACGCAACGCGCCGCAACCTGACAGGTGCCGTGACCAAGATGCTTGAAGAAGCTGGCCTGCGCGTCGTTGCTTCGAAGCGCATCCACATGTCGCGCGA
>JANPKN010000137.1:0-4176 GCA_031426075.1 Sphingomonadaceae bacterium | reverse complement strand
TTCCACCAACGCCGCCCAGACAGGGAATGGCGCATGGGTTGGAAATCGAGCGCGCGCGAGATACGCCCGCCATGCACAAGCAGCAGAAGCAATTCTTACATTACCACCATATCGCTTTGCCGACATCAACGCTGTGCGTCTTGTCCGGCAACGCATCAACAATGAAGCGAGCGGCCCTTGGCTGACAACCGGGCGCCTGGCTCGCTGGAGTAAATTACATGACAACGCGTATGCTAATCGACGCGCGTCACCGGGAGGAAACCCGGGTCGCAGTCGTAACAGGAAACCAGATTGAGGAATTTGATTTTGAATCGGCGGAGCACAAGCAGCTCAAAGGCAACATCTACCTCGCAAAAGTAACCAGAGTCGAACCGTCGCTTCAGGCGGCATTTGTCGATTACGGCGGCAATAGGCACGGATTTTTGGCCTTTGCCGAAATCCACCCTGATTATTATCAGATTCCAAGAGAAGACCGGGAACGGCTCTTAGCTGAGGAAGCTGAAGCTGCCGCGGAAGAAGCTGCACTGCGCGAGCAGGAAGAAGAGGAAAGCGATGAGCCTTCCGACATCATGCAGGGTTCGGCGGAACGCGAAGACGACGTTACCGACTTCATAGAGGTTGATAGCGACGACAGCATCGACACTATCGACATGACGGAGGGTGAAGAGCCCGATCTAAACGGCAATGGCGACGACTCCGACGAAAATGAGCGTGGTGAAGATCAGGGTGACAACGGCCGAAACAACCGTCGTCGTCGTGGACGCGGTGGCCGCAGTGGCGAAGGCCGCGCTCCAAAGGCAAGCGACGAAGTACGCGCAAAGCGCATGAACCTGCGCCGCCGGTACAAGATTCAGGACGTCATTCATCGCCGTCAGGTTTTGTTGGTTCAAGTCGTCAAGGAAGAACGTGGCAACAAGGGCGCTGCGCTCACAACCTATTTGAGCCTTGCCGGACGTTACTGCGTTTTGATGCCGAATACATCGCATGGTGGCGGCATCAGCCGCAAAATCCACAGCGCGGCAGACCGCAAGCGCCTTAAGACGATTATCTCCGACCTGACGTTGCCATCCACCATGGGCTGCATCATCCGTACAGCAGGACTTGCCCGCACGAAGCCCGAAATCAAACGCGACTTTGATTATCTGGCGCGTCTGTGGGATGAAATTCGCGAGCGCACATTACGCGGTGCCGCGCCAATGCTGATCCACACTGATAGCGACCTCATTAAACGCGCTATTCGCGACATTTATAACAAGGACATCGACGAGGTATTTGTTGAAGGGGCCGACGGGTATAAAGCGGCCAAGGACTTTATGAAGCTTCTGATGCCTAGCCATGCAAAGCGTGTGCAGCATTATGCGGACCCAGTACCGTTGTTCCAACGTTATCATGTCGAAGACCAGTTGAACGCGATGTATCAGCCGATCGTCCAGTTGAAATCGGGTGGCTATATTGTCATCAACCCGACGGAAGCTCTGGTATCCATCGATATCAACTCGGGCCGCTCCACCAAGGAACATGGTATCGAGCAAACGGCGCTTTCCACCAATCTGGAAGCCGCGCGTGAGATCGCCCGCCAATTGCGCCTACGCGATATGGCTGGTCTTGTGGTCATCGACTTTATCGATATGGAGCATCATTCGAACGCCCGCAAAGTCGAGCGTGCAATGAAGGAAGCGTTGAAACACGACCGTGCCCGTATTCAGGTCGGCCGTATTTCAAGTTTTGGCCTGATGGAAATGAGCCGCCAGCGCTTGCGCACCGGTGTGCTTGAGGCGTCGACCCGCGAATGTCCGCATTGTGAAGGCACTGGCCTGGTGCGTACCGCATCGTCGGCCGCATTGTCCGCGCTGCGTCTTATCGAAGACGAGTCTGCAAAGGGTAATGGTAACCAGATCGTGCTGCAGGCTAGCCAAGAGGCTACAATTTACTGCCTCAACAATAAGCGTGCAGAACTGGCGGCCATTGAAGAACGCTATCATGTACGTGTGCTGATTGTGCCTAATGGCGAAACGGAAGGTGCAAAGCTTGCAGTTTCCAGCTCCGGACCACGTCCCGAACGTCCCGTCGAATTGCCTCCAATCATAGATTTCGACGATGACGATATCGAAGATGAAATCGATGATTTGGACGACGAAGTCGAAGAAGAAGTAGAAGAAACCGCCCGTGAGCCACGTCGTGCCCGCGAAGAGCGTCCGCGCGAAGAAGGCGAAGGCGGCGAAGGTCGCAAGCGCAAGCGTCGCCGTGGCCGCCGTGGTGGCAAGGGACGTGAACGCGATGGCCGTCCCGAAGGCGAGGATTCAGTTGCTGGTGAGAATGAAGCTGCAGCGGAACGTCCCGAAGGCGATAATGCTGCCGAAGCTCCTCGAGCTGAAACTGAAACTGAAGCTGATGCCAAACCAAAAGCACGTCGCGGACGTCGCGGTGGCAGAGGACGTGATCGTCAGGAAACGGGCAGTGAAGCTGTAGTTGAAGCGTCAGCGCCCGCCGAAGCCGAAGCGCCTATATCTCCAGTTGAGGTAGTTGAGGAAGCCGATGCCAAGCCAAAGCGCCGCAGCCGCGCCAAGCCGAAGGCCGATGCTGTTGCAGTCGAAGGCGTAGCCGAAGCCGAAGCCGAAGCACCAACCACGCAGGCTCCTGTAGCGGCTGACGAAGCCCCTGCTGCCAAATCGAAAGCACCAGCCAAGCCACGCGCCAAGGCGAAGGAAAAAGCGCCTGTAGCTGCTGAAGCGGCCGCCGACGACGCCATTGAAGCACCAAAGGCGAAGGCGAAGGCGCCACGCAGGAAGGCTGCCGCTAAGGATGCAGGGCAAGACGTAGCATCCACGGAAGCCGATAGTGGCCCAGATGACGGCACGCCGCGCACTGGATGGTGGCAACGCACCTTTGGCTAACAAGCCGCTTGGTAAAAAAAACATAGCCCCGCTGGTCACTGACTAGCGGGGCTTACTTTTGCCCAACTTCTTCATTGCGCGTTCATCCACTTCACGCCATTCAAGTGATATGGGCACTTTCACGTTTCGCGCCGTCCGGACGGCGTTCATCCTGTTCCTTGCGGTGTTGGTGTCTGTACGCCCCGCCATGGCGCAGTCGATTTTGCGTGATGCAGAGACAGAAGCTTTTCTAGACGAAATTTCCGCACCTTTGATTGAAGCTGCCGGGCTTAACCCCAACAATGTCGACATTATCCTGATCAACGACAAGTCGATCAATGCGTTTGTCGCGGGCGGCCAAGCTGTTTACCTCCACAGCGGATTGATCGACGCTGCTACCACTGCAAATGAAGTGCAAGGCGTCATCGCGCATGAGCTTGGCCATGTTGTTGGCGGCCACGTCGTTCGGTTTGACGAAGGCGTTTCTGCCGCCAGCGGGATCAGCATCGCCAGTCTGATCCTCGCGGCAGCAGCGATTGCCGCAGGCGCGGGCGAGGCCGGCATGGGGATATTGTCTGCTGGACAACAAGCGGCGATGGGCAAATTCTTGGCCTACAGCCGAGGGCAAGAGGGCACGGCGGATGCGTCGGGTGCCAAATATTTGTCGTCGGCTGGCATCTCCGGACGCGGCTCAATCAACTTTTTCAAAAAGCTGCAGAATTTCGAATTCCGGCTCGGTATCCCTCAAGAGGACAGCTACGGCCGCACCCACCCACTATCGGGCGAGCGTATTTCGGTATTGGAAGACACGTATTCGGCGGACCCAGCATGGAACGCGCCTTTGAACCCCAAATGGGAAGATGATTTCAAGCGCGTTAAGGCAAAGCTCACTGGCTATCTCGCGGACCCTACGGCTACGATGCGCGATTATCCTGAATCCAATAAAACTGTGCCCGCACGCTACGCACGTGCCTATGCTTGGCACAAGTCGGCCTACCCGCAAAAGGCGCTTGATGAATCGTCCGCCCTGGTCGCCTCCGCACCGGATGATCCCTATTTCCTGGAATTGCACGGGCAGATCTTGCTGGAATCCGGTCGACCGGCTGATGCGATTATACCGTTGCGAAAAGCAGTCAGCCTGACCGGTAACCAGCCATTGATAGCGGCTATTTTTGGCCATGCGTTGATCGCGACCGAAGATAAAACGCAGCTTGATGAAGCAGCGCAGGTTTTAAAGGCTGCGGTTGCTAAGGATAACCGCAACCCATTTGCCTGGTACCAGCTTGGCGTTGTCTATGCGCAG
>JANPKN010000136.1:0-3303 GCA_031426075.1 Sphingomonadaceae bacterium | reverse complement strand
GACATCCTCAGGGCGCTGCACGAAGGACATGGCGATCCAGTCGACACCTTGCTCCAGCGCGAACGCCAGATCCGAACGGTCCTTCTCGGTCAGGGCAGCAATCGGCACCACGACGTCAGGGACATTCAGCCCCTTGCGGTTTGAAAGCATGCCGCCAACTTCAACCTTGGTGTTGATATGGTCCGGAGCGATCTCGGTCACGCGCAAGACAAGCTTGCCGTCGTCAAGCAACAGCCGCGCACCGATTTCCAGCGCCGCAAAGATTTCCGGATGCGGCAGATAGACGCGGTGGGCATCGCCCGGCGTCTTGTCCGTATCGAGCCGGAAATTATGGCCAGTGTGCAGTTCAACCTTGTCATCAGCGAACGTTCCGACGCGCAATTTAGGGCCTTGCAGGTCAACCAAGATTGTTGTTGGCCGGTTATACGCCTTTTCCAGCGCACGGATATTGGCGATCAGCTGCACCTTGTCGGCTTGCTCGCCATGGCTCATGTTGACGCGGAAGGCGTCGGCACCAGCTCGAAACAGCTTTTCGATCATCTCGGGCGTGTCGCTCGCGGGGCCCAATGTTGCCAAAATGCGTACCTTGCGCATGCGTGGTTTATGATATTGCATGGTAATGGCTCCGCGATGTGGATTTTGAACTTCGCCTTCCCCATAACGAGGCAAGGCAGCAACGGAAAGGGCGCATAGCTATGCAACAGGACACGCAAATTTCTGACGCAGCCGCCGCGGCGGCATTTCGCCGCCTAGTCGCGCATTTGCAGCAGCGGCATGATGCGCAGAATATCGACCTCATGGGCCTCGCCGGATTTTGCCGCAATTGTCTGGCCGATTGGGTGATGGAAGCGGACGGGCAGCTTACCAGGGACGAGGCACGCGAGATTATCCACGGCATGCCAGCCGCAGAGTGGAAGGCAAACTATCAGACCGAGGCAACGCCGGAGCAATTACAGCGCATGAAAGAAAGCGTAGCGAAAAATAAATCGCACGGCTAACCTTCGACCCCTGAGACATAAGGGGAGGGCATATGAAGCGCGCAATATTATCCGTGGCCATGTTGCTGGCGGGCACACCGCTTGCGGCGCAAACGGTCGATACGACCTATATTCATGCAGGGCAGTTGCTTGATCAGCCAGGCAAAGCCGCGCGCGGCGCTTCGACCATTATCGTGCGCGATGGCAAGATCGCCGAAATTCGCGACGGCTTTGTCGCAGCAGAGGCCAATGCCCGCGTAGTCGACCTGAAAACCCAATTTGTGTTGCCGGGTCTGATCGACATGCATGTTCATATTTCCAGCGACGACAATCTGTTGCGCAGCCGGCTTGAAGGCGCACAACGCGATGTCGAAGACGTCTTTGTCATTGCTCAAGGCAATGCGCGCCGCACATTGGAGGCGGGCTTTACCACTGTGCGTGATTTGGGGGGTGATGGCAGAACGACCACCAGCCTGCGCGATGCTATCAACAACGGCGTCATATCGGGCCCGACAATTATTCCAGCAGGCACGATGGTATCGGTCACGGGCGGGCATGGCGGCGTGAATGGCCTAAACCGCGCTTATACCAAAGCAGTCCTGGCCGAACGCAACAATTTGTGCGACGGACCTGATGAATGCGCCAGCGCCGTCCGCGCGCAAATTTCCCTCGGCGCTGAAGTCGTCAAATTTGCCGCGACTGGCGGCGTCCGCTCGAATGTCGCTGGTGGGCTTGGCAAACAAATGACCGATGCCGAAATGAAATCCATCGTCGACACCGCGCATAGCTTTGGCCGCAAAGTCACTGCCCATGCCCATGGCAAGGAAGGCATCGACGCCGCCCTGCGCGCTGGCGTCGATTCCATCGAGCATGGCAGCTTCATCGACGATGAAACCGCCAAATTGTTCAAGGCCGAAGGCGCTGCACTGGTGCCAACCGCCGTCGCTCCCATCGCTGCGCTTGCCCAGGCACGGCGCGGCGATGCCCCTGCCCCGCAACTGGCGAAAGCAGAAGAGGCTGGGCTCGCCCATGCCAACAGCTTTGCCCGTGCGGTGAAAGGCGGCGTACGCATTTTATTCGGGACGGATTCCGGCGTTGCGCCGCACGGCGAAAATGCCAAGGAATTCGCGCTGATGATCAAGGCGGGCATGACTCCGATGCAGGCAATTAAGGCCGCGACTATTGATAACGCCGACGAGCTGGAACGCCCCATCGGCGCCATATTGCCCGGCCGTGACGCAGACATCATCGCGCTGAAAGGCAACCCGCTGAGCGATGTGACTTTGCTTGAGAAAGTCGATTTCGTGATGCGCCGCGGCGTGGTGCACAAGCTTGACGGAAAGCGCCAGGCCTTTCCGCCGGAGTGAGGGCCCGAAGCACACCGTCCGTGCAGAACATCGTCGAGACGCAATCCGCGCTGTCTTAGCGCTTTTAGCGTGCGGCTTAAGGTCTGACACCCCAAGCGGGAAATTAAGAAGCTGAAACAAGTTCAGCATGACGCGCTATTGTTCATGTTCTAAGCGGGTGCCATTCTGATTCGGGGCTTGCCGCCCCATCCAAACCTAGGGGAAAATATCATGGCCGAAGGCAACGTCGCCGCCGATCAACTGCGTCTGTTCATCGAACGCATTGAGCGTCTGGAAGAAGAAAAAAAGGGCATCGCCGACGACATTCGCGACGTCTATTCGGAAGCCAAGAGCCAAGGCTATGACGCAAAAATCATGCGCCAGATCGTGCGCTTGCGCAAAATGAGCCAAGACGACCGTCAGGAAATGGAAGCAATCCTCGACACCTATAAATCAGCGCTTGGTCTGGCGTAGTTGCAAAAAAGACTCGTCATCCTGAACTTGTTTCAGGATAACGAGCGACGGAATAATGATGCTGTTATATGAAGGAGTGCTTCCATGTTGATGACCACCACCACGTCCGTTGAAGGCCAACCCGTCCGCGAATATCTTGGCGTTGTAACGGGCGAATGCATCGTCGGCGCTAACATTTTCAAAGATTTGTTCGCTGGCATCCGTGATATCGTCGGTGGCCGTGCGGGAGCCTATGAAAATTCGCTACGCGACGCCCGCCAAACTGCCTTGGCCGAACTCGCCGCTGAAGCCCGCAACATGGGCGCTGACGCCGTCATCGGCATTGACCTGGATTATGAAGTGCTGGGCAAAGAAGGCTCGATGCTCATGGTCACAGCGTCGGGAACTGCCGTAAAACTCAGTTGAGGCAGATAGCTTGCCCAATGGTGCGCGCCTGATGTAAGGGCGCGGCTTCATATCCTTTAGCCAGAGAAGAGCAGAGCCATGGCAGGCCATAGCAAATTCAA
>JANPKN010000135.1:0-6602 GCA_031426075.1 Sphingomonadaceae bacterium | reverse complement strand
GACTGTGGTGGCATTCGTCGCCGTGCGACGTCTGTATGTCCAAGAAATGCTTGGGAAGAAGCTTAGCGGTCTTTCAGAGAAATAAGACGGGAATGCTTTTACCGCCACACCGATCAAATGAGCAGCGGAGCTATACCGCATCCTGACGTTTTGACGAAGGAACCTAGAAACGGCGGATTTCAATGAACCCGCCGCCCTAGGCTGCGACCCGTTCAATGGCATTAGCAGCAATAAGCATGCCGCGCCTACATCGTAAAATTGCGGTATGGTGAAACGAGTGGATTGTTCAGGCACCGCAGCATCACATCATTGAACGCAGTGGTATCGTAGAAATGAAGGTAGCCGTCTGTGTCAGCCTGCTGTGTGACGGGAAAGCCAGAGAGCGTAACGACGCAACACTTGACCATAGCCTTAGGCTATTGCTGTCGCTGGCCTCGCAAACATAGGCGCTTCCGCTGTTCAAGCATAATCTCACGCAGCGAGTTGATTTATAAAATTCGACTTGAATGCGGGTCCGCTGCGACGGGGTTGAAAATGTGACCAATGGCTAATGCAAACGATCTAAAATTCCGATCGATATATTTTATGGTTAACGTCGTTGCCAACATTTTTAAAGTTATATAAATATATTATCATATGTTAATGAAATACTTTTTTGTAAGTAAAAACAAAAGAGTAAGCAACGACGATAACAAAAAACAAAAAAGTCAAATTTATGTCGCCTGCAAAATATAAATCTACGCTGCTGAGCTTTGCTTTTGCATTATTAATGCTTTGGCCTGCAATCATGAATAGCGGTCCTTTCTGGTTTCCGGATACCAGTACTTATATTCGTGGAGCCGATGCCGCCTTTTATGCGGTCACAGGGCAGAAATCGGACTGGTCAAATCGAATTGATGAAGTAGCTCCGCCAATTGCCGCAACGCCGACTATGGATGTTTCGACAGATATCCCCCGTGGCGAAGACCGAAAAATTGTCTTGGCGGGCCGTTCAATCTATTATGGCATGCTCATTTTCATACCGATGGCTATACTGGGCCCCTGGGCCGCCGCGTGCGTTCAATCACTGATAACGGCATTCGTCATCGTGTTTTCAATTTCTATTGTTTTGCGTCACCGTATCACGCCAGAGTCGGGAAATGGCATGGGATTTCCACGCGACATTCTGCCGTACGCAGCTTTGTGCATAATCTCACTGCTTACCCCACTGGCTTACTATGCGAATATGTTGATGCCAGACATATTTGCGGGGCTTCTGTGTTTGATAATGCCAGTGGCAATTATTTTCTGGCCTGAGATGACCCGTTTGGAAAAGGTTGTGGCGGTGGGTCTTTGTTGCACCTTTGCGACCTTTCACACAACAATATTGCTACTTGCAATTGCGGTAAGCGGAGCGGCGTTTATTTTCCATCGTGACAATCGTGTAAAAGTGCGATCGGTAGTGCTTGGTATGGCAATCGCTGTTGTATCAGTGATAGCTGGAACGCTTTTTGCCATATCCGTAGAAAAAACTACAGGCCAACGGCCAATGAGCCCTCCGTTTTTGACTGCAAGAATCACGGCGGCAGGACCAGGCACTGAATATCTTAATAATAACTGCAATAACGCAACCACGCCATTTGCTATCTGTCGCCACATCAAGAAATTACCAATGGATAGCGATAACTTTTTGTGGGGTGAGGACGACGAAACTTCATTGTTTAAGGTGCTACCAGCAGCAGAACAGCGCCAAATTTCAAGCGAAGACAAGCGTTTTTATCTCACCGTGTTAGCCGATAGTCCAATAAAAGTAATTGGATCAGCGCTATCAAACGGGCTTGAGGTGCTTGGTCTATTTGGGTTGGAGAATTTCAATTATCCCCATCGCGTAATGACAAACATTCAAGAATATCCTGACGATGTTTGGACCGATATAATTAAAACGCGTGCAGCCATCAATGCCATGCCCGTAAAGACTATCGAAATCAGTTCAATAGTAATCGTAATAATTAGTACAATTTCAATTTTGGGTATTTTATTAAACATATACCCTAAAAAATTCCACATATCCCCGCGCGTCATGCAGTTTTCCTTACTTATTTGTGTCGCGGTACTTGCGAATGCAATGATTTGCGGCGCACTTTCCAAACCTCATTCAAGATATCAGGCTCGACTGATTTGGCTGCTTCCCTTGGCTGCATCTCTGTTGGTCGCTTCGTCACGCCGTTCGCAAGAGAAACGCAAGGACGGTTCACACCACCAACTGAGTGGACCAGAATTTGGATTGGGCAAATAGCAATGAAATTGATTATCCAAATACCTTGCTTCAATGAAGCCGATACCTTGCCTGAGACCGTTGGGGACTTACCCACACAAATCGAAGGTATCGATTCAATCGAATATCTGGTGATAGACGACGGATCTTCTGATGGGACAGCGGTCATTGCAGCGGCGCTAGGGGTGCATCACGTCTTACGAAATACCGGAAATCTCGGACTTGCGCGAAGCTTTGCGCGCGGTCTGGACTATGCGTTAGGGGCTGGCGCAGATATCATTGTCAACACTGATGGCGATAATCAGTACAATGGCGCGGACATTGCTAAATTGGTTCAACCGATAGTTGAAGGTTCCGCACAAGTGGTAATCGGGGATCGTCAGACATCGAAGATCGAACATTTTTCGATCGTGAAAAAAATATTTCAGCGCGTTGGTTCGACAGTGGTCCGGTATTTGTCAGGTGTACGCGTGCCGGACGCAGTGAGCGGATTTCGAGCGATATCGCGAGACGCTGCGATGCAGCTGAATATTGTATCTACGTTTAGCTATACTATTGAAATGTTAATTCAAGTCGGCAAAAAAGGTATGGCGGTCACTAGCGTTCCGATTGGAACCAATCCAAAAACCCGGGATAGTAGACTTTTCAAATCAGTATTTAATTTTATCGAGCGATCCGGGACAACCGCGATATTGATGTATGCGATGTATCAACCGTTAAGGATTTTCTCGATGATCGGCGCGATTATCGCAGCCATAGGAATGATCCCGATCATTCGTTTCATCTATTTTTTCATAATCGGGGATGGGGACGGTCGCGTGCAATCGCTCGTCATCGGTTCTGCACTTTTGACGGTAGGAACAACGGCATTTATATTAGGGCTTTTGGCTGATTTGGTCGGCAGAAATAGGCAGTTGATTGAAGCTGTCTTGGAACGCGTTAAGCGCATGGAATTACAGACTGTTGATCGTGAAAAGGCCATACGTGGGCCAGCAGACCGTCATTTGCTAACGGTCGAAAAGCTTCCTGTAAGCACAGAATTTAATTACAGCAGACACGGATAAAATAACCAGCAAAGAAGTTAAATAAGTAAACGGTGCCCAGGTAAGCAGCGCTAGAAAAGCAGCGTATTCCGCAAGCCGAAATAGGCCATTAACGACGATATATCGCGGGATATCATGCTTTATATTATTGACGCTTTTAAACACGAACGCTCGCACTAAAAGCATGTTACCGATGTAGGCTATTGTAAACCCGATAGCTACTGCCGTTCTTTCGTCGACCCCGAATCCCTCATGTAGAATAACCGGAATAAGCACTGAACATGCAGCGCTAAACCCAGTTGAAATTCCGAACCGGACCAGTTGCCCTGCCAGATTTTGATGCTTTTTTGGCAGCCATTTATTTATATCCATGTTCTCGCGGTTTCACTTTGGGAATTGTTCTCTATTGCGCCAATACGCTGAAGATACCAATTAGAACTCAACTTTTCTACGGTGTTGGTATTCAATACTGGATGAAACTTACAATTGCACGCCATAAAGCAATCGGCCATTCCTATTTTCTGGCACAAAAGTCTTATTAATTTGCGAGGCAGATGTCTGTTTTTGCCCATTCCGAACATTGTTGATGGACCACGAGAATTTGCAGCACAGAAGCGCTTGAAACTGTCATCCGCTTTCCACCTTTATCAGGCCGCAAAAAGTATATTCCGGCTATCACTTTTCTGTAAAACCAAACAGCGAAACAAAGGCATAGAAACTCAAAACACGCTGTCATCTTAAGAGTTTGTCACTTGATGTGCAAAACTGACATCATTGGTTTGTCACCAATTGTGTCTGCACAACCAAACAGCGATCTCACTTGCCTTAGTAAGACCAAGGCCCGCAACGGTTGCAATGCCCCATAGCGTGTGAGATGTGGGACAGGCGAAGCGGATGAGGGACCGTATAATGCGACTTAGCGTGGGCATCACAGGCCATCGAGAAACTAATGTCACCTATCGCGACAACGTTTTGGGGATTGAGGCAGCGTTAGAAAGCATTTTTGCTGTCCTTGATGCAACTGCGACAAAAGATTGTAAGCCGCGACTGCACGCGCTTCTTGCGTTGGGCGCGGACTTGGTTGCTGTTGAGACGGCATTGCGAAGGGGCTGGCAAGTTGCTGCTCCCCTGCCGTTTGGCAAGGCGCTTAACATCGCAATAAACGCCCAGCCGGAGAACCCTGAGGATGCCCGCAATATCCTGCAGGGTTTGGCGGCAAACAACCCACTGGTTGCTGCAAACGCGGGAAGGATTACCGACATTGCATCGCGTGTGACCTGTTTCGAACTTGCAGAACGTGACGATTGCATGACCACAATGTTCCTAGACTCGCTGCAATATCCGAAATCACCTGATGCGGTTCATGCGTTTTCCGTAGCTGCTTCTGATCGCGCTGCATTGGCGGGACAGGTCATGATCGATCAGATAGATTTGCTCATTGCCGTGTGGGACGGCCATAGCCCAGGCCCAGTGGGCGGCACCAAACATACGATAACCCGGACACTCGAAATGGGTATTAATGCACTGTGGATCAATGCCAGCAGTCCGTCGGAGTGGCGCTTGTTTGACAACCCTGAAGCCCTTGCCAACCGATGGCATCTACCGGTACTACCGAATACAGATGCTCTTCGAACAATTGCTTCACATCGCGTATTGCATGATGAAATCAACATCGGTGCTATGCTTTTGGACGCGCAGTCTCCTCCTGTAAAAAGCCGAAAGCGTTTTCACGCCTACCGCAGAATTGAAGCGATATTCGGGGGCAGCTTTCCAGATTCTCTTGGATCACTTACGCAGCATTACATGACGGAGGACGAGGTAGTTGGAAACGAATCTGCTTCGCTTTTGACGTCTGCCAGGTCGCTGATTGCAGCGGACACAGCCCTCATTGCAAAAACCGAGTCAAACGTTGTCCGCCGCTTCGCACGCGCTGATGCGATTGCGACCTATCTATCGGATGCCTATCGTGGCGGAATGGTGGCAAATTTGCTGTTGGCGGCTTTTGCCGTGATCGGCGGGATAGCATATCTGCCGTTTTTTGATGCTGCGCTCAAATGGCCATTTGCGCTTTTTGAATTTGCACTGCTGGCGACGATACTGCTCGTCATTGTGATTGGCCGCAGACGCGACTGGCACGGGCGTTGGTTCCAGACGCGGCGCGTTGCCGAATATCTGCGCCATGCGCCATTCATGCTACTGTTGGGCGTCGCCCGGCCAACGGGGGCGTGGCCACATAGTTCGGACACGAGCTGGCCCGAAGATTACGTGCGCTCTATCCTGCGCGAAATTGGCTTGCCGAACGCAGTGATGGATCAGGCAACGTTGCGAACTGCGCTGGAAAACTGGATCGGGCAGCATGTGTCGACTCAACGGCGTTATCATATTGCAAAAGCCGTTCGCCTCGACCGCATCAATCATCGGTTGGAACGGATTTCCGAATATCTTTTCTTAACGGCGATGATCACTGTCGCCGTTTACCTCGGCGCTGAGGTCGCAGCAGCATATGGTCTAATTCCTTCAGACAATGTTCGTCACGCTTCAAAGCTGTTCACGTTTTTCGGTGTAGCATTGCCCACATTGGGCGGTGCATTGGCAGGTATTCATTATTTTGCAGATTTTGGACGCTTTGCCGCTATTTCGGAATCGACAGCTAATCGACTGGAGGCCGTTGAACGGCGAATATCCACATTGCTGGATGTGGATGATGACGAGCTTGATTATGGACGCGTGGCAAATATTGCGCGCGTGGTGGACGAAATTGTCGTTTCGGAAATCGAGCATTGGCAAGATGTATTCGGAGGGAAGCATATCTCCGTCCCAGTGTGACGAAACTGGCGCAGGAGCCAAAATTTCCTACTCCCAATGCATACTTGACTTATCAATCTGCCAGGTGCCTATTTATTATACTATGTGACAGTTGGAGAGCGGAGGCGTGACTAGGTTCGCTGTGTATGCGGTCGTGTTGCTGGTGATGTTCGCCCCCCTCAATACTGCCGCCCATGCGCAGGACAGCGCCGTCGAAATTCCAGACACAGATGACGGCTCAGTCGATCCAGACGATCAGGAAAACACCAGCGACACCGAATATTATGTCGTTGAGGACAGCGACGACGTCTGGCCAGATGACCCTTTTTCGGAGGAAGACTGGGGGGTTGATGAACCAATGTCCGATGGTGAAAGCAATCCGGAAGACGAAGATGTGCGCACTCCTCCCGGATTGCCTTTGGTTGCGGCACAACCAACAGTTGGGACATTGGTCCCCCGGTCATTGGGTGGGGTAAGGGTCGCCGATGCTGCGGCCCCTT
>JANPKN010000134.1:0-3745 GCA_031426075.1 Sphingomonadaceae bacterium | reverse complement strand
TTTCTCTCAACTGGGCAGCGCAAGCGCGCCAGTATCGCCCGTGTATTGGCGTCCAAGGCAGATATCTGGCTGCTCGACGAACCCTATAATGGCCTGGACAGCGCAAGCTGCGCGCGGCTGGATCAGGCGATCACTGACCATGCCGCATCCAGTGGGATCGTGCTGGTCGCGGCACATCAACCGCCCACGATCAACGTAGCGCAAAGCCTAGTACTCGACGGCAAGGGCAGCGCGGCATGAGGGCGTTTGTTGCTCTGGTCGCCCGCGAAGTGCGTCTCGCGTGGACAGGCGGCGGCTTATGGCTTCCCGTCGTATTCTACCTGGCAGTCGCCACACTGTTTCCTTTTGTCACTGGTCCGGACAAGGCACTTCTGGCCCGGACGGGTGGTGGCATATTGTGGATTGCGGCGCTTCTCGCGACGCTTCTGCCGATCGAGCGGCTGATTTTGCCAGACCGTCAGTCGGGCGTGCTGGATCAACTGGCCCTGCGCGGCTGGTCCGATGAACTTGTCGCGACAGCAAAAATCATGGGGCAAATTGTCGCCTTTGCCTTGCCGCTGCTTTTGGCGACAGTGGTGGGCTCTGCGCTTATCGGATTACCTGAGGCGCAATTGGGGACGCTTTTGCTTGGCCTTGCCATGGCATTACCGGCGCTGTCCGGGCTATCGGTTATGATTGCCGCACTCACCGCCGGCTTAAACGGGGCAAGCGCGCTCGGTGGTTTGCTGCTGGTGCCCATCACCATTCCATTGCTCATTTTTGGTGCCGGAAGTTTATCCGAAGATCCGGGCAATGCGCTGCAGTTGCTTGCAGCAACGTCGCTGGCGATTACAGCGCTTTCTCCCTTTGCAGCGGGCGCCGCATTGCGGGCTGGCCGCGTTTAGGCAACAAAGCGGCTGATGCCGGGTTAGCTTTTCTCACTACAGGAGAAGATCATGCAATCCATCTGGCTAATCGTTATTGTTGTTGGGCCGCTACTGCTGATTGCCGCGATCATTACCGTGACCGTGCGTAACAAAATCAAATCCACCCCCGCAAGCGAAGCATTTACCGAGGCAGCGACCAAGCAGCGCCGCGAGGAAGAAGCGCATGCACCCAAAGAAGTACATGGCCCCTTGGGTTAAATGGAAGCAAAATTACCGCGCGGAGAGTTTCTTCGCATAGCCGTCGGCGACCATTGCCTCGACCATGTCGAACAGCTTTTCGGGATCCTGCGCCCGCAGGACGGGGATATTGGCCTCCATCCCTTCAGCAATCACGATCTCACGCTTTCCATTGGCTACGGCTTCCCAGATGAGGCTGGCTACCTTGTCGGGGTCGATACCGTTGTCGATTGCTGCATCGCTGACACCGCGCACGGTACCGTCAGCATTCAGCGCGTTGCGCGATACATTGGTTTTGACAGAGCCAGGGGCCACGACGAGGACCTTAACCCCCTGCCCCGCCACTTCGCTGCGCAAGGCATCTGCATAGCCGATGAGCCCGTGTTTCGCTGCGCAATAAGCGGTACGCATCGGGATGCCGGCTTTTCCGGCGACGCTGGAAATCATGATGATTTGGCCGCGACTCCGCTCCACCATATGCAAGAGTAAAGCTTGTGTGAGCGCAATAGGGGCGAGCAAGTCCACATCAACTATGCGTTGATAGACGGACAAATCGGTATTCACAGCAGGCGACCGTTGCGAAATACCCGCATTGTTGACGAGGACATCAACATGACCGCGAAATGCTATAGCCTCGACAACCTTGCCGGCCAGACTATCGTAATCGACCGTATCGAACGGCAAAATCAAACAGCGTTCGGGCGCGCCGGTTTCTGCCGCCACACGTGTCAGCTCCGCCACATTACGACCCGACAAAATCGCGTTGCCGCCCTGTGCCACAAATGATTTTGCCAGCGCCTCCCCGATCCCGGACGAAGCCCCTGTTATCCACGCTGTTTTATCTGACTGACCCGACATTTTTGCTCTCCTTCTCGAATGTTACGTCAACATACGCTTGCCTGCTGTCAAGACATTCTGGCTTGCACTTTGCCATCGGTCGCACCACATGCGGGGAATGCTGATAGAAACCGAACTCACTCCAAACCCTTCGACCATCAAATTTCTGCCTGGCCGTGTGGTTATGGAGACCGGAACACGGGATTTTGCCGCGCCTGAGGAGGCCGAGGCCTCTCCATTGGCAGAAGCGCTTTTTATGCTGGGTGATGTCACCGGCGTATTCTTCGGACATTCGTTCATCTCGGTCACTGCTGCACCCGGAGTAGAATGGGCTAGTTTGAAGCCCGATGTCCTTGGCATATTGCTTGATCATTTCAGCGCTAACATGCCTTTGTTCAAACCCGCGGCCGCTGGCTTCTCAGTGCCATCTGGTGACGCTGACTATCCGCTGGATGACCCTGAGGATGCAGACATTGTGGAGCAGATTAAGGAATTGATCGAAACCCGCGTGCGTCCAGCCGTTGCCAATGATGGCGGCGACATCGTGTATCGTGGTTTCCAGAAAGGTGTTGTGTTTTTGCAAATGCAGGGCGCGTGTTCGGGTTGCCCATCATCCTCTGCGACGTTGAAAAACGGGATTGAGCAACTGCTGAAGCATTATGTGCCCGAAGTCACTGAAGTGCGCGCCGCTTAAATTCCATCATACCGAAAGTCATATTCATGTCAGAAACCCTAAATGCCGCTGCGCTTGATCAACTTTTTCGGGAAGCGCGCAGCTATAATGGATATTTGGACAGCCCGGTGACACAAGCGCAGCTTGAGGGCATTTGGGATCTCATGAAATTTGGTCCGACATCGGCCAATTGCCTGCCTGCCCGGATTGTCTGGTGCACAAGCGAGGCTGCAAAGCAGAAGCTTGCTGCATTGACAATGCCCGCCAACGGCGAGAAAATTCTTAAAGCTCCGGTGACAGCCATTATCGGCATGGACCTCGAATTCTACGAAAACTTGCCAGAACTGTTCCCGCACACTGATGCGCGTAGCTGGTTCGTTGGCAATGATGCGCTGATCGAAAAAACGGCATTCCGCAACAGCAGTTTGCAAGGCGCCTATCTCATGCTTGCGGCGCGCGCACTGGGGCTAGATACAGGCCCGATGTCAGGTTTCAACAATGCGGCCGTGGATGAGGCGTTTTTTGCAGGCACTAAAGTGCAGTCAAATTTCATCTGCACTTTGGGCTATGGCGACACAACGAGCATTTTTGAACGCAGTCCGCGCCCCGCATTCGGCCGGTTTAATAGCGTCATCTGATTCGTAACGCGGCGGCATACGGACATGCGGACTTTGGTCATCGATACAGCGACGCAGGCATGCTCAGTCGCTTTGTTCGATGACGACCACGTTATTGCGGCAACGTACGAGGTCATTGGTCGCGGCCATGCAGAACGCCTGCTCCCATTGATTGCTGCCTTGCCCGGAAGGGGCAAGGCGGATCAAATCACCGTCAATGTCGGGCCGGGAAGCTTTACCGGAATTCGCGTCGGTGTCGCAGCCGCAAAGGCTCTCGGGCTGGCTTGGCAGATTGATGTGCACGGCTATGGATGCCTTGCGCTCGTGGCGGCGATGGGCCGATCTGCGCTCGCAGAAGCAACGGCGATAGACGTGGTCATGACTGGCGGCCACGGCGAATATTTCTTCGAAGCGTTTGACGCGGACGGGCGGTCGGTTGCGCCAGTCCGGTCCGTTCTGCCTGAACAACTTACAGGGCTCGCCACGGCATCCGTTGTGGCAGGAGACATTGACCC
>JANPKN010000133.1:0-12552 GCA_031426075.1 Sphingomonadaceae bacterium | reverse complement strand
GCCTCAATTGCCTTTTCGGGTGTTTCGACGATGAATGCGTTGAGTGCCTTAGCCGCAGATACGCGCGCGTTCAGCGCTTCGGCGACCTCGACCGCCTTAAATTCACCGTTGGCTACGCCGTCACGGATGGCGGCAACACCGAGTCTTGAAAAATCATTCATTATTCAATCACCTTAGGCACCCCAAAAAAGCTACCTTCCTTGGCGGGCGCATTGGCCAGCACCTTGTCGCGCACGTCGCCGTCTGTGACGACGTCGTCGCGCAGGCGCAGCTTGTTGGGAATGACAGCTGTCATCGGCTCAACGCCAGTGACGTCAACCTCACCCAATTGCTCCACCCAGGCAAGAATGCCATTAAGCTCGCCGACCATCTTGTCAGCCTCAGCATCGCTAATCGCGATACGCGAAAGCCGTGCGATTTTGTTCACGGTATCTTTATCTACAGACATGAGCCAGCCGCTAGCATTGCGCCTGCCATGCTTCAACGGAAAAGCTTATTCTTTCAGCCCCTATTCAATTTTCCGATGCTATTTCTATCTAATCCGCTAAATCGCCTCAAAATCTCAGGACAGAAACTTGGCTCGTAAATTTATCTATTTCGTTGCAGCGATCATCGTTCTCGTCATCGCGGGCGGTTTCGTCATTCGCATTTATGAAAGCGAGCTGACCGAGCTTGCCTTTGTTCCGACCGCCAAATTTGAAAAGCAGGTGGCGTTCGAACCCAGCAAATACGCGGGCAATGACATGTGGTTTGCGCGTCCCGGCAAAGATGGCAATCCAGCCGATTGGTTGCCGACTGGCGCCGCGAAGGCCGAAATACCCGGCTCGGCCGCGATATTCTTTGTGCATCCTACATCCTATATCGGCAGAGATAATTGGAATGCGCCGCTGAACGACACAGAATCACAGGATCGCGCGCGACTTTTCCTGCGCGGCCTCGCGTCGCCGTTCGCCAGCACAGGAGAAATGTGGGCACCGCGGTACCGTCAGGCTGCGATTGGTGCGTTTCTGACGACCAAGCCCGAAGGCCAGCAAGCACTTGATGCTGCCTATCAGGACGTTCTCTTGGCCTTTGATGAATTCGTGGCAAAGGTCCAAAAAGACCGCCCGATCATACTTGCGGGCCACAGCCAAGGCGCGCTTCACCTGACAAATTTGCTCAAGGATCGCGTCGCCGGCAAACCAATCGCCAAACGCATTGTCGCGGCTTATGTCGTTGGCTGGCCTATATCGGTTACCGCTGACGTGCCTGAAATGGGGTTGCCAGCTTGTACCGGCTTCGATGACACTGGCTGCATCATGGCGTGGCAGAGTTTCGCCGAGCCAGCCGAATATGACCGCATCGTCAAAGTCTACAACGCGACAATCGGCTTCAACGGCGCGCCTCGGAAAGACACAGTCATGCTGTGCACCAACCCGCTGAATGGTGGTGCTGAGCCCGCTGCTTTGATGGAGGCCAATTTGGGCACGTTGAAGCCGGATGATAAGCTGGAAGCCGGTGAATTGATCGTCGGCGCAGTACCAGCCCGTTGTGATGACAAGGGCTTTCTCTTAATAGGCGATCCGCCAGAGGTTGGCTCCTATGTCCTGCCTGGCAACAATTACCATGTGTATGACTTCCCCTTGTTCTGGGCGAATGTCCGGGCGGATGCGACATGGCGGTTGCAGAAATATCTGCAAAAATGATTTTCGAATCGGTTGCCGACTTTCGCGCTTTGTTGCCGGACGGCGGCGTATTGATCGGTTTGGATATCGGCAGCAAAACCATCGGCACTGCGTTCTGCGATGCTGGGTGGAGCTTTGCTTCGCCCGCTGACCTCATCAAGCGGGCGAAGTTTACCAAGGACAAATTTGAGCTGAAGGCGGCGATAGCGACCCGGCCGACGCGCGGAATTGTCATTGGCCTCCCCCTCAACATGGATGGCAGCGAAAGCCCACGAAGCCAGTCCAGTCGTGCCTTTGCAAAAAATATCGCGGATTTGGGTCTCCCCATCTTGCTGCGCGACGAACGCTGGTCCACGCAGGCCGTCGAACGCGACATGATCGCAGCCGATATGAGCCGGGCCAAGCGGGCCGAAAAAATCGACAGCGGCGCAGCTGCGTTTATCCTTCAAGGTGCGATTGATGCTTTGACTATTGGGTAACGTCCTGCACGCCCCAAGTGCCTGCTTCCGTCACCCTGAGCTTGTTTCAGAATTTATCGCGCAGCAGGCCCGGAGCCCGAATGGATAAATTGACTCTGGAACGACAGTCACCGAAGGTGAAACAAGTTCAGGTTGACGGGCATCGAGTAGAATTGTCATAAATTCTCCAAGACAAATCGATTGAGTCTTGCCACCAATCCCATTAAGGGCATGCCTTTAATGACATGGACAAAACCCTTTGCCGCCGACAGCTTTCCAAGCGGGTCGGATGCCTTTCCGCACAAGCATCTGCTTGGTATCGCCGGACTCCAGAAATGGGAAATTCTCTACATTTTGAAAGAAGCACAGCATTGGGTCGCGTTGAACCGCTCCGGTCCTGCAAAGCATGACGGGAGACTATCCGGCCTAACGATCATCAACGCCTTTTTCGAAAATTCGACGCGCACATTATTGTCCTTCGAAATCGCCGGAAAACGGCTCGGCGCGGATGTTGTGAACATGCATACGGCACAATCCAGCGTGAAAAAGGGTGAGACGCTCATCGACACCGCGATGACACTGAACGCAATGCGCGCTGATGCCATTGTGATTCGCCACGGCAGTTCGGGCGCAGTTCAATTGATCTCAAGCAAGGTCGACTGCCCTGTCCTCAATGCCGGCGACGGCAGCCACGAGCACCCCACGCAAGCTTTGCTCGACGCGCTGACCATCATGCGCCGTAAGGGCAAGGTAGAGGGGCAGACCATTGTCATTTGCGGAGATGTCCTACACAGCCGTGTGGCACGATCGAACCTGTTCTGCCTCAAATCGCTTGGCGCAGAAGTCCGCGTTGTTGCGCCTCCTGCGCTCATGCCAAGCGGCATAGAGGCGTTTGGTGCCGTTCGCTTCACCAATTTCGATGCAGCGCTAGACGGGGCAGATGTGATCATGATGCTTCGGCTTCAAAGCGAACGAATGCAGGGAGACTTCATCCCCTCCCCCCGTGAATATTTCCACCTGTACGGCCTCGATGAACGGCGGTTGGCCTTGGCCAAGCCTGACGCGCTCGTCATGCACCCCGGCCCCATGAACCGGGGTGTGGAAATTGCCAGCAGCGTCGCCGACCATGTTGATCGCTCGGCCATTACCGAACAAGTTGAAATGGGCGTTGCCGTGCGCATGGCCTGCCTTGATATATTGACCCGCAAAGCACGCGGTCAGGAGGGCTGGGCATGACCGGCGTCAGCATATTACATGGCCATGTCATTCTGCCCGGTGCGCACAAGGCCGAACCTCTGCATCTTCACATCGAAGACGGCAAAATAGCATCCGTTGGCAAGGCTGCGCCGATTGCGGATCAGATTGATGCCAGCGGATTGATCGTTGCGCCTGGCATCATAGATTTCGGCGTATTCAGGACCGACAAACCAGCTTTCCGATTCGGCGGGATTACCCGCGCGGCATTAATGCCCGACCAGTCGCCCGTGCATGACGATCCAGCGACCGTCCGCTTCGCTGCGTTAAAGGGTAAGCCCGATTTGTGGGTTCACCCCCTCGCCGCTGCTACCCAAGGCCTTGACGGGCTCAGGATGGCGGAAATTGCGTTGATGAAAGAGGCTGGCGCAGTTGGCGTGGCCACAGGCCGAAAGTGGATATCCGATAGCGGTGTCATGTTACGAATCATGCATTATTGCGCGGCGCTCAACCTTCCTGTCATCGTGCACTGCGAAGATTCTGGCGTCGCTGGCCATGCTGTCGCGACTGAAGGTGAGACGGCGACATTGCTTGGTCTGTCAAGCGCGCCAATCGTCGCCGAAACGCTGGCGATTGCGCGCGACCTTATGCTCGCAGAAGAAAGCGGCGCGCATGTGCATTTCCGGCAGGTTACAACTGCGCGCGGACTTGATCTCATTCGTGCGGCAAAGGCGAAGGGTTTGCACATCACATGTGGCATCACGCCTGCGCATTTGTTTTTGTCCGACAACGCGATTTCCGATTTCCGCACATTTGCACGTCTCTCGCCCCCATTGCGGTCGGAAAGCGACCGGCTGGCGTGCATCGCCGCAATTGCAGACGGCACCATTGACGTCATCGCATCCGGGCACGACCCGCGCGGGCCAGAAGACAAGCGCTTGCCCTTTTCCGAAAGCGCGCCTGGCATGGCGGGTGCAGAAACCTTGTTGGCGCTGGCGTTAAACCTCGTGCGCGACAATGTCATCTCGACCGGACGCATGTTTGAACTGCTCGCGTCTAACCCGGCTAAAATATTGGGCTTGAACGCGGGCCATATTGTCGAAGGGCAAGAGGCTGACCTGATCCTAATCGACCCGGATGCGCCATGGCAGGTCGATGGTGATCGCATGGCTGCACTTGCAGGCAACACACCGTTTGACCGCCTGCCTGTTCAAGGGCGTGTTCGCCATATGCTAAAGGGCGGCAAGGTTATCTAGACCCGCCGCCCTTTTGCGCTAATCATATTATTTTTTTTAGCGCGTTGCGACCTTCGATCCAGAAGTCTGTGCCATGCGAATCGATTGCGACCCCTTGTTCGGCACGACGAAACATGCGCCGCCTTGCGACTTGATCTGCTTGCAGACCGCGCCAGCGCGTCCCGCACTTTCGAAACCCACCGCGGCGAGGCGAGTCAATTTCCTGCCGTTCACTGTGACTGTAGAGCTTGCAGATTTAAATCCACGAAGCGCACCAAACTTGGCCGAGTATTTGTTCCAAGCTGCTTGTGCACTGGCGGTTGAAGAAAACGCGCCCACTTGTACCAAATAGCTTCCGCCGACCGATACTAGCTTGGATGCTGGCACATCTGCCATCGCTAATTTTACCGGAACAACTGACGCCCGAATAAGTGGGGCATCAATTTTCGGTTCTACTGGGGCCATTTGCGCCACAGATACCTCGGCTTCTACGGCTGCAAATCCTGCGCTTTCGGGAACAAGCTGTGGTTCAACTGCAGCGAGTTCAACGGCTTGTGAATCAGATGACAGGGAATCAAATGCAGGCGCAACCGGCGCCACATCCATCATGGCCAACGCGGCGGGCGCTGCACCATTGAGCGCAAGCCGAACCGGCTGACCCATATCCGACATATCAGGCCGCACTTTCAACAAGCCAGCCACTCGCAAGGTGTGGGCGCCAGGCTGCGCAAACTGTGCCCATTCCGCGATACGTTGGTTGACGTCGTCCTGCGCCATGTCTTGCGATGCCATCACGCGTGCATCACGCCAGCGTCCATCAAGGGCATAGGCCAGTGCTAGATTTTGACGTGTGCGCGATGATGCGCTGTCGGTGCGAACGGCATCAGTCAAAATGCCGATAGCTTCGCCCGAACGTCCAGCCAAAGCCAAGGTCAGACCATAGTCGCTGACTGGAAGGATAGAACGGTTGGAATCGATAAGCGAAATGGCGGATTCGGTATTGCCCTGCGCAATTCGGCAGAGCGCAAGGCTGATAACCGTACGAGGGTCCAGTTGACCAAGCTCCATCACATCCATCAACGTCCGCTCCGCAGACACAAAGCGGCCTTTGGCCATATATATGCGCGCGAGTAATGCGCGGTAATCTCGGTTTTGAGGCTCGGCCTCAACTGACAGTTCGGCAAGTTGAAGGGCGCGGTCGTTCTTGCCATTGGCAATAGCTTGCTCCGCCTTCTTTGCCCACTGAAACGCTTTTTCAGGACTCGCCTTCTTTGCGAATTCCTTACTCGTGCTGCCTGCCCCGGCAGCCGTTGCTGTCATCGCGGGCACCGCCACAAATGCGGTCGATAAGGCGAGCTTTACGACAAAATTGCTATTCATGACATCACCTCAATTAATCTGGATCCGGGTATCAATGTCTTTTGCCTGGAATGTGAGACGCAAGCTGACCAATTTCAGGCATCGATTCGAGAAACGCGTCGAGCGCGTCTGTTACAAGTTGCTGAGCCGATTGATGCCGTACGGCACAGGCCAAGCGAAGCTTCAGATGGCGTTCGGTATCAAGACGCAGCGTGAAGGCCGCTTTGTCCTTCAAACCAGGCTTTGAACGTGCGCGCGACCGTGGCGCATCGGTCTTCCCGCGGCGCGTAATTGGCCGCGTTACCGGTTCTGGGGTCACGGTGACGATGGTCAGTGCCTCAGTTACCGATTCTGGTTCGATTGCAAAGCTATCAAAGCCCGCTTCAACTTCATTGCTGGCCTCAATTGCTTGCGCCAAGCGATCTTGCTGATGCTTAACCTCAGGAACCGCAGCCGCGAGCGGATTTGCGCCATGGAAATTGTGATCATAATCCATCGGCGTCGTCGGATCGGGATCGACATCGTATCCCATGTCATTCCAGCCCAGGTCATCCTGCGTAATGGCAGCACTGCCATTGCCATTCATCATCGATGGACGCCGCATGGCGGGACGTGCCAGACCCTTGCGCGCAAGCAATATGCCCGAAAGAGAAGCGATTGGTTTTGGTTCACCCATTTTAATGCCTTCCCTTTTCTTAACCGACGACGCGGCGGCCAAAGCCACCCATCGGACGTGCGGCGGATACCTGCTGGCTGGTTGCGGCGGGGGCACTGAAAACGGTGCGGCGGAAATTCTTCTCCAAGCGGTCAGAAATGTAGGACCAAAGCTGGATAACTTCTTGCGAAGACCGGCCATTGGGATCGATTTCCATGACCGTGCGGCCATCAATCATTGACGCCGCAAAATCGGTGCGATGATGCAAAGTGATCGGGGCAACGGTGCCATGCTGCGACAAGGCAACAGCGGCTTCCGAAGTAATCTTTGCCTTGGGGGTCGCCGCGTTAACAACGAAAATAAGCGGCTTTCCAGCGCGCTCACACAAATCAACGGTTGCACCAACGGCCCTCAAATCGTGCGGACTTGGTCGTGTCGGTACTACAATCAATTCAGCGACAGATATCACGCTTTGAATCGCCATGGTGATGGCTGGAGGTGTATCGATAACCGCCAGCTTAAAGCCCTGTTGCCGCAAAATTGCGAGGTCAGCCGCCAAGCGGGCGACCGTTGTCTGCGCAAATGCGGGAAGATCAGCCTCACGTTCGTTCCACCAGTCGGACAGCGACCCCTGCGGATCGATATCAATAAGCACGACTGGCCCGGCGCCTGCCAATTGCGCCTGAACCGCCAAATGGCCGGATAGGGTAGTTTTACCCGATCCGCCCTTCTGTGATGCCAATGCGAGAACCCTCACATCATTCCCCTTTGTAAATGTTACAAATGGGGGTGTGACAGAACAGGGCTAAAAATATGTTAACGTAGCCTGCGATTACCCACACAAACTTTGTATGGTCGCCGCGGAATTCCTTAAAAGTAAACCATACGGAAATCGGGGCGTTCTTCCAGATGACCTAGTTAAGAAATTAAGCTTAAAAATTTACCAAATATCAGTTTTTGCACGATAAATTAAAATACGATAGAGTTGGATTGAAAGTGGAGTGCGAAAAAATGGCGTTTCGATCGGATATTCTAAAGCTGGCATTTGCTGCGGTCGCCCTGACGGCATGCGCAATGCCCGCCACTGCGGATACAAAAGCTGGCGTAGACGCTTGGTCACGTGGGGCATATGAGGATGCAGTCAAGGCATGGCGTAAGCCGGCCTCAGAGGGCGATGCTGACGCACAATTCAATCTTGGTCAGGCCTACAAGCTTGGCCGCGGCGTCAAAAGTGACTTGGATATGGCGTTGGACTGGTACCGCAAAGCTGCCGCGCAGGGCCATTTACAGGCGGCAGACAGTTGCGGACACCTGCTGCATTATCAACAAAAGATACCGCAGGCACTGCCGTTTCTGATCGCATCATCAGATCGCGGAGAACCACGCGCCCAGTATCTGCTGGCAACCGAACTGTTTAATGGCGTCCATATCAGCAAGGATTGGGTTCGCGCTTATGCATTGATGACCCGTGCGTCTTCGTCCGGGTTGGCATCTGCATCACGCAGTCTTGCCCAAATGGACCAATATATCCCAATTGAACAAAGGCAGGCAGGAACCGAGCTTGCAGGTGAACTTGAGGAACGCTCCAATCGCGCGCGTTCGGTTCAAGCCGCAGGTTTTCCAATCGACACCAGCCCGTCGGCGCCAAACCTTACGTCAGTGACGCCGCCGCCATCAGTGATTCCCGTACCAAACACCTCGTCCGATAGCCCCGAAATATCCGGCCAAGGCGCATGGCGCATTCAGCTTGGCGCGTTTGGTAATGCAGCAAATGCAGAAAAGCTTTGGCAAAAGCTCACCAGCAATGTGGCCGAGTTGGCAGAACTGAAGCCCATCATGAACACGGGCAGGTCAGTGACACGCTTGCAGACTGGCCCGTTCGCCAGCAAGGCCGATGCGGATGAAGTTTGTGCCAAGATCAAAGCAACTGGCCAGCAATGTCTGGCTGTGCCCAACTCTTAGGGTCAGATTGGCAAGCTTAGTTGCATAAACGGGCAATATCCCGGCCAAGCGTGTCGCGCGCGGCGGCGTTGCTCGGCTCAATCATGAAATAATGCGTGCCTGAAAAGCTTGCGCGTTCTGAACAATATTGCGCACAACCGCTGTCGACGACGGCGGGGAAGCGCAGTTCAAAGCCGTCATAACGGGCGGTGAACTTGCAAGGACCCTGCCCTTGAAGGCTGATTTCCACATTCTCCCCGTCCACGATTGCAGTGCCGGTGCCCTCGCACTTACTCTCTGAGCCGCTGACCGAAAGAAAGCCGATATCGAAATGATCCGCCGACGTTTTGACCGCACAAAGCTTGTCGATGCC
This sequence comes from Sphingomonadaceae bacterium, assembly GCA_031426075.1. Taxonomy (GTDB): domain Bacteria; phylum Pseudomonadota; class Alphaproteobacteria; order Sphingomonadales; family Sphingomonadaceae; genus Sphingorhabdus_B. Next base: position 3,673 of record JANPKN010000133.1, on the reverse strand, counting down.
AAGGTCACCTCGTGTTTCATAGCGCCCGGCAAATTCGATCTTTTCGGGGTCAGGAAGAAGGCCAGCGTCTATTGCCTTTGAATCCAACGCAGCCCCGGCATCATCCCCGGTGCCGGGCAATGAAGGTAGCCCATCCCCACAGCCAATGAGTAAGCAGCAAAGAGCGCCACAAAGAACGATTCGAAGTTTCAAATCGATACTAGCCCTTTGTCGGTAACTCTCCGGTAAAAGCAGCTTCGAGCACCGGTGTGACAAGTTGGACCCTGCGGCCGCGCGATGATCCAGATAGCATCCTGATCGCAGTCGATGCGCATTTCGATTATATGCAAAACATTGCCGCTGCTTTCGCCTTTTTGCCAAAGCCGCTGGCGGCTACGTGAGAAAAACACGGCTGTGCGGCTCTCCATGCTTTGAGCAAGCGCTTCTGCATTCATGTGCCCAACCATTAATACAGCGCCGTCAGCTTCATCGGTGACGACTGCGGTCATCAAACCATTTGCGTCGAATTTGGGCTTAAGCGTCAATCCGCTCTCTTGATCGTCATTCATTTGTGTTGCCTAACCCATGGATAAATGCCCCGCCAACATTTTCTTTATGACAATCACGCGACAAGAGGGGGAGACAATTGGAACTGCCATCCCTATAGGCGAGCCAACGAAGCGCAGCGGGACTCGATATATGCTGACCACCGACCCTTTTGATGACGACAAACTTCGGGAGGAGTGCGGGATTTTCGGTGTCTATGACACTGAAGGCGCTTCCGCCATGGTGGCGCTTGGGCTCCACGCGCTCCAACACCGCGGCCAAGAGGCTGCAGGCATCACCAGCTTTGACGACCATGATTTCCACACGCACCGCGCGATGGGCCATGTGGCTGGCAATTTTGACCGTGAAGAAATCATTGGCGGCCTCGTCGGGCGCTGCGCGATTGGCCATGTGCGCTATTCGACCACTGGCGAAACGTCTTTGCGCAACGTGCAGCCATTATATGCAGATCTCGCCACTGGCGGCTTTGCGATTGCGCACAATGGTAATATTTCAAACGCGATGACGGTGCGCCGCGACCTTGTGCGCCGCGGATCGATTTTTCAGTCCACATCCGACACTGAAGTCATCATCCATCTGGTTGCGACCTCCGGGTACCGGACCTTGCTTGACCGTCTGATTGACGCCCTGAAACGCGTTGAGGGGGCCTACTCGCTCCTATGCCTGACTACAGAAGGCATGATTGCCTGCCGCGATCCGTTGGGCATCCGGCCGTTGGTAATGGGCAAGCTTGGCGATACCATTATCTTTGCGTCCGAGACTGTTGCGCTCGATATCGTTGGCGCGGAATATATCCGGTCTGTCGAGCCCGGCGAATTGGTTGTCGTGCGCGGAACCGAAATTCAGTCGCACAAGCCGTTCATTCCGGTCTCGCAACGGCCGTGCATTTTCGAGCATGTCTATTTCTCACGGCCCGATTCGATCGTTGAAGGCATTAGCGTCTATTCGGTCCGCAAGGCCATTGGGGCTGAGTTGGCGCGCGAAAATGGCGTTGATGTAGACTATGTCATCCCCGTGCCAGACAGCGGCACGCCAGCGGCCATCGGCTATGCCGAGGCAGCTAAAATCCCGTTTGAGCTTGGCATCATCCGTTCACATTATGTTGGCCGTACCTTCATTCAGCCAGGCGACGGCGTTCGCCATTTGGGTGTGAAGTTAAAGCATAACGCGAACAGAAACCTCGTTGCAGGCAAGCGTATTGTTTTGATCGACGATTCCATTGTGCGCGGCACAACATCGCTTAAGATCGTGCAGATGATGCGTGAGGCGGGCGCTGCTGAAGTGCATATGCGTATCGCGAGCCCGCCAACGATGAACAGCTGTTTCTACGGTGTTGATACACCGGAACGCTCCAAGCTGCTTGCCAGCCGCATGGATGTCGAAGAAATGCGGCAGTTTATCCAAGCCGACAGCCTCGCCTTCCTGTCCATAGATGGACTGTATCGTGCACTTGGCGAAGATTCACGCCATGCGGGCAAGCCGCAATATTGTGATGCGTGCTTTACCGGCGACTATCCAACCACCCTTACCGACCATGAAGAGCATGAGGCGAGCGACCTCATGATGATGGGCGAACGGAAACTGGCGTAGACAATGACAAAGATATTTGAAGGCAAGATTGCGCTGGTAACTGGCGCAAGTCGCGGGATCGGCGCGGCAACCGCAACCGCATTGGCTGCACAAGGCGCGCATGTCATTCTGACGGGGCGGACCGCCAAAGACCTTGAAGCAGTCGAAGATGCGATATTTGGCGCTGGTGGCAGTGCAACAATAGCGCCGCTTGATTTGACCGATGGCGACAGCATAGCCCGCTTGGCCGCCGCAGTCGCCGAGCGTTGGGGCAAACTCGACATCCTCGTCCTGAATGCAGCCATGCTTGGCACGTTAAGCCCGGTTTCTGCAATTGATGGCGTAGAGTTCGCGCGTTTGTTCACCCTGAACGTTACAGCGCAACAGGTGATGATTGCTTCGTTCGATGCCCTCTTGCACAAGAGCGATGCTGGTCGATTGGTTGCGCTGACCTCTTCCGTCGGTTCGAGCCCACGCGCATTTTGGGGCGCGTATGGCGCATCTAAGGCAGCGCTGGAAAACCTGGTCGACAGCTATGGCGACGAGGTCAGGAACCTCTCACAAGTGCGTACCGCGATCGTCGACCCGGGCCGCACACGTACCGCTATGCGCGCGAAAGCCTATCCGGGAGAGGACCCGTCAACGGTGAAGGAGCCCGCCGTCGTTGCCGATGCGATTTTGGCGCTGTTGCAAAGCGAGTTCGCGACGGGGCATCGGTTGGTGGTTGAAGGGTAGAACCTCGACGCCTCAGGTAAGGGACACGGGGCCTCCATCGGTCTCGTCATCCTGAACTCGTTTCAGGGTCTTACTTTCGTCTTACTTTCTATCGACGTTTCCTGAACTATTATCCTGAAACGAGTTCAGGATGACGCCGTTTGACGAAATGTGCTGAGCCTATCCCTTCACCACTTCATGCGCTTTCAACGCACGCTCCCGCGCGGCTTTATGACCAATGATTTTGCGTGGATAATTTTTCGGACGCGCGCCATATTCATCTGGGTCGTGGATATAGGGCTCTCGCAAATCCGCCAGTTCGGGCACCCATTCGCGAATGTAGCGCGCGGCGTCGAACTTCTCGGACTGCGATAAAGGCGCCATGATGCGCACGAACATGTTGCTGTCGACGCCGGTTCCTGCGGTCCACTGCCAATTCACGCTATTGCTGCCATAATCGGCATCGACGAGCGTATCCCAGAACCATTTCTCGCCCTCGCGCCAGTCGATCAGCAGATGTTTGATCAGAAACGACGCCGCGATCATCCGCACGCGATTGTGCATCCACCCGCTAGCCCATAATTGCCGCATACCGGCATCAACGATTGGATAGCCAGTCTTGCCCTTCGTCCACGCAACGAATTCCGCTTTCACCGCAGGATCGGAAAGGTCACGCCATGGAAGCTTGTCAAAAGCGTCCCGTGCGTTCTTTGTGCCATATTCGGGCATTTGGACGATGACATTTTGCGCATAATCTCGCCAGACCAGTTCTTTCAGGAACACATCAACTGACCCGCCTTGATCCATCGTCGCGTGCCAACAAGCGGCGGGCGAAATCTCGCCA
>JANPKN010000132.1:0-1896 GCA_031426075.1 Sphingomonadaceae bacterium | reverse complement strand
CCGCAAGTCGCGCTTCTTGGTCAGCGGTGTAATCATCGGTGGAAATGACAAGACCGGGGGCCACGCCATTGTAACGGGCGCGGCCAGCGAATGACGCTGCCATGGACCGCACGGACGCCGCAAGTGCTTGCTTCGAAAGCGAATAGCTCATCTGGTCGCGATGCGGGTTGACGATGCGTTGATCGAGGATGTTGACGATGGCAGGTCGTGCCTCTGCGCCAGCGGCTTTGACCAAAGCCTGTGCCAGCAGCAATGGCGCAAACAGATTGAGACGGAAGTGCGCTTCCAGCGTCTCCAGCGTCATTGTCTGCCAATCATCCTGACCGAACATTGCCGCATTGTTCACAAGCAAATCAGGCGTGCGACCGAAGTGCGCTGATATCGCGCCGATGATATCGGCGGGTTGGCCGGTTCTTAGGTCGGAAGTAAATGCGTGCCATTCGGTCTGATACGTCTTGAGTGCTGCGGCCAACGGCGCTTCAGGCGGCGTGTCCAGATGGCTGACCAGTGCCAGCGCATAACCAGCTGCAGCAAGTTTCGTCGCGATCTCCGCGCCTAGTCTGCGCTTGCCGCCGGTAACAATTGCAAGCGGCTTTGCCGTCACTTGCGGCCCCGCGTCATCGTGATGCCAATCGCCTCATTATCCTCGGCAATCGCCAGCTTGACGATTTTCACCACGATGTTGCTGATGCGTGGGTCGTCGGCGAACAGATTGTCCATGATATGATCGGCAACCGCCTCGATCAGGGTGAAGTGTACCCCTTCAGGCAAATGGGTCGCGGCTTCTTTCAACGTCATGTAATTTTTGGACGCCGACAGGGGCGAGTCTGGCGCATAATGCGGGGCCATATCCAACGCCGCGCTGATTGATATACGCAGCGGCTGGGGCAAATGGGTTTCCTGACTGTAAATGCCCGTCAGGACATTGACGACAAGGTCGTGTACTTCAAGAATTAGACTGTCGTTCATAGCACTCCTTAACGCGACCAGCGGGCGAAAATGGCTGTGGGTAAAAGCATTCCCCGGCCTTGTTCGCGAACCACCAGTTCGCCAAATTCAACCTTGCCGCCAAGGTCCGCAAAATGCGATTCCAGTAATCCGCCCAATGCCAGCGCGGACATACGCACGGCATACACGGTCAAAAACAAAAACTTCGAATTCTCATCGAGCAACTTGCGGCAATTGGCAATGAGTTCAGGCAGGTCTTCCTCAAGCCGCCATACTTCGCCTTCAGGGCCTCGGCCATATTTTGGCGGGTCCAGCAAGATGCCGTCATAACGCTTTTCACGGCGGACTTCACGCGCAACAAACTTCGCGGCGTCATCGACAATCCAGCGAATGGGGCGGTCCGACATGCCCGACATTTCGGCATTGGCCCGTGCTTGCCCGACCGATTTCTTCGACGCATCAACATGGACCATTTGCGCGCCAGCGGCAGACAGAGCGAGGGTGCCAACACCGGTATAGCCGAACAGGTTCATGGCAACGGGGTCAGTGACGCCCGCCAATTGCCCGCGCATCCAGCGCCACACCGGGTCCATATCAGGGAAGAATCCCAAATGGCGAAACGGCGTGCAGGACGCGGTGAAATGCACTTCGTCATTCCACGACAGTGGCCAACCGTCCATTGGAACGGGTTTGTTGTTATACCAACGTCCGCCACCATCATCGTCTGACCCCGGAACGAACTCGGCGTCGGCGGGCCATTCTTCTAACGCGGGCGCCCACATCGCTTGTGGTTCAGGACGAATGAAACGGCGGTCGCCGTAGGATTCATATTTGCGCCCATTGCCTGAATCGATCAGCGTGTAATCGCTGCGCGGTTCGCTGATGAGGGTGACGAAATTCTGTTCCATGTTCAACGCGTGGCGCGCGCCAGCACATAATCACGCACGG
>JANPKN010000131.1:0-6767 GCA_031426075.1 Sphingomonadaceae bacterium | reverse complement strand
GGCCGTATCGTCGCTGCGCTCGGCCAATATGGTGACTTCAGCGAAATCGCGGGGGGGGCGCGACGCCGTTCCGGCGAAAATCACATCTTCCATGCCTGCACCGCGCATCGACTTGGCGCTGCTTTCGCCCATCACCCATCGGATAGCCTCCAACAGGTTGGATTTGCCGCAACCATTTGGTCCGACAATGCCCGTGAGCCCGCTCTCAATCCTGAGTTCAGCGGGCTCGACAAAGCTTTTGAAGCCGACAAGTTTCAGCTTCTTTATACGCAAGGGGATGACCCCGTTGCGGATGAGGCGTTGTTATGGCCCCCCCGAGCCATATTTAGCGTGCGCCGGCTTCTACCAGCTTGCTCTTCACCTGAACCCATGAACTGGCGTCGAGCTTCGCGCCGTTGAGCAGGAAGAATGGCGTGCCGTTGACGCCGTCATCCTTCGTGCCACGCTCGGTGGTTTTGATCAGGCCGTCGATCGCGGCTTTGTCCGACAAGCAAGCTTTGGCTTGGTCTTCGCTGATCCCGCGCGACTTTACGAATTCGATCAGGCCCATTTTGGTGCCAAGCAAAGTCGCGATCTGCTCAGGCGACATTTTCTGCATCGCTTGCTGGTCAGCTTCAGTCACTGTGCTGATTTTGCCGAGCCAAGTCGGCTGCTCTGCATAAAGCTGCTCAGTCAGCGGGAAGAATGCCTCCGGACCGCTGCACTGCGCCAAGAGGAAGCCGGGAACATCCTGAATACCGTGGACGAGGAACGGGCGGAATTCCATGGATACCGTGCCGTCATTGACGAGCTTGTTCAGCTCTTCCGTCGATTGTGTCGAAAATTGCGCGCAACCGGGGCAGGTAATTGCACCATATTCCACGAGCTTCAATTTTGCATCGGGGTTGCCCATTTGAAAGCCACCGAATTCGGTTTTGGTGACAACGTCGACCCAAGCCTTGTCGGCAGGGGCGACAACCTTGGCAAGCGGCTCACCCTTTGGCGTGCCTGCTGTGTCGGCGCCGCCGCAAGCCGCGAGTGCCATTGCAGCGACGGTCGTAAAAATGATTGTCTTGATGCGCATGTGAAATCCTTCTGTCTGGGATGTCGAGTTACTTCATTGCTGCCTTTAATTCGGCGACGTTGTGAATGTGGTCCTGCAAAACGCCGTTGACCAAAAATGACGGCGTGCCGCGAACGCCAAGTGCTGACGCTGCTTCGGTCATGTCGACGATGGTATTGAATGCAGCTTTATCGGCCAAGCAGGTTTTTGCCTGCGCAGGCGTGATTCCGCGTTGTTGCATGATGGGGCCAAGGCCGATTTCGGTAAAGGTGCCGATCATGAACCCGGTGTAGTCCTGCACTTTCAATTTTTCTTGCGTGGCCGCGCTAATATTTTTGGTCTTGCCCAACCATGTTGCTTGGGTCGCAAGCAAATGCCGTTGGTTACCGAAAAATTTTGCTTTGCCGCCACAGCGCGCAAGCATGGCAGCGGTCAGGTCAACGGGGTTGAGCACCATGTTGCGGATTTCGAGGCTGGCTTTGCCGGTGGCGACAAACTGCGTCTTGAATGTGGGTGCTTCCTTGACTTCAAATTCGGCACAATGCCCGCACGTATAGCTGAGATATTCGACGACTTTGTTTGGCGCAGCGGGGTTACCGACGATATGCGCGCCTTTGTCAGAGACTGTGACAGTCGAAAGCCATTTACTGGAGGTCGGTGCCGCGAACAGCCCAGTTGAAAGCGCGGCAACGCCCACGAAAATTGCGCCTAGATATTTTTTCATATGCGACATTCTATTGGACCTCAAACTTCGAACCTTGCCTTGCGCATCTGGTATTACTTGCCCCCTTTGGCAAGGCTTTTTGCAAGGCTTTCAAGCACGGCAAACAGTTCGGGATCGCCGATTTCGCGTAAGGATTCGCCCAGTTCCATCGGTATAGGCTTTAGCATCGGCGCTGCTGTCGGTTGGCGTGTCTTGGGCTTCGCGACTGGCCCTTGCCGGACTTTAACGCGTGCCACAGCGCCATAGCCGAAAAAGCGGTTCACGCGTTCGATGATTTCAGGAAGCACATGCTGGATCATGGTGGCGTGCGCCCCCTCCACAGTCAGTTCAAGCGTACCATCGGACTTCTTGCCGACTGGAAAGCGAATGGCCTCCGGCGCGGATACCGCTGCGTAGCGTGCACCGACAATCTCATCCCACCGGCTGACGACCGAGCTTTGCACGAATCCGAATTTGCGGAATGCGGCGCGACCGATATCGGGCATGAGCGAGGACACCGTTCTGGCTTCCCCACCGCGCGGACGCTGAAATGTCTTGGGCGTTAGTGCCTTTTTGGTGCTTTTTGGCGGTGGTGGTGACTTGCCTTTATCCATCCCCTCATCCATGCCATTTTTCATGCAAGCCGTCCAACAAACAGTCCATAAATCTGGGGATATTGCGCAGGCCTTGCTCGCGCATTATGACAGGCATGCGCGTACCCTTCCATGGCGCAAGCCGCCAGGTCAGGGCTTTGCCAACCCATATCATGTCTGGCTGTCGGAAATCATGTTGCAACAGACAACGGTCGCTGCGGTCGGTTCCTATTTTCACAAGTTCACCCAGATCTGGCCAGATTTTGAGGCTTTGGCTACCGCTGAGGATGCCGACGTCATGGCGGCATGGGCTGGGCTGGGTTATTATGCGCGCGCACGCAATTTGTTGAAATGCGCGCGGGTTATAGTAGCGGAATATGGCGGGAAATTGCCTGAAACCGAAGCTGAATTGCTGAAGTTGCCGGGCGTTGGCCCCTACACCGCCGCAGCGATTGCGGCGATTGCGTTTGGTCAAAGGGCGGTAGTAGTTGATGCCAATGTCGAGCGTGTGGTGTCCCGCCTATTTGCGATTTCCACACCATTGCCGCAGTCAAAACCCCTTATCCGTGAAGCGGCTGATCGCATAACGCCCGATAGCCGCGCGGGGGACTTTGCACAGGCAATGATGGACTTGGGCTCCGGCATATGTTCGGTTCGGGCGCCGTCGTGTCTCGTCTGCCCTGTCGCCTTTGCCTGTGAAGGGTTGCGGGCGGGTAATCCGGAAGTTTATCCTTCTAAGACACCGAAGGCCGCCAAGCCCCAACGTGCGGGGAGAATTTACTGGATCGAGCGGTACGGACACGTCTGGCTTGTCCGCCGTCATGATAAAGGCTTGTTGGCCGGAATGCGTGCATTACCTGACGACCAATGGACGGCGCGTCTGGATGGCCACGCTACGCCTCCGGTGCTTTCCGAATGGCAGCAATTGCCGGTGCAAGTGTCGCATGTTTTTACGCATTTTTCGCTAATCCTCGACATTGCCGTTACGTCATGGCCAGCAGGTGCCGAAGACCCCGGCGAGGGCGAATGGTGGTCGTTGAAATCGCTCGACAAGGCGGGTCTGCCGACCGTATTCAGAAAAGCAGCAGAGGCGGTAATAAACGCAGGAGAGAGAATATGAACGGGCAAGCAAGTGGTCTGGCCATGGTTGGTCGGCGCGGGTTTTTGGCATGGGGCGGTCAATTGGCAGCGGCAGGGGCCATCGGCGCATTTGCCCCGACGCGGGCATGGGCGCGCGCAGCGGATCTATATCCCACGATCAGGACCCAGTTTGAAAGCTACGTTTCTTCGGGCAAGCTTCCCGGCGTTCTCGCGACCATTGGCCGTGCCGCCGGAATGCCCGATGTGATCGCCGTTGGCACACAAGGTCAGGGTGAAACCACCGCAGTTGATATTGATACATTGTGGCGCGTCTATTCAATGACAAAGCCCGTTACCGGCATTGCCGCGATGATTTTGGTGGGCGAAGGCAAGATGAAGCTTGACCAGCCGATTTCCGAATTCCTGCCGGAATTTGCCAATATGACAGTGCTTACAGATCCTGAAAAAAGCCTGGATGCGGTTCCGGCGAAGAACCAGATCACTGTCCGGCATCTGCTGACGCACACGGCGGGCCTCGGATATTCGATCATTACCAAGGGGCCGCTGCTTCAGTCCTATCTAGATAACGGCATTACCCCCGGTATCGTAAGCCGTTTCCCCATTCCCGGCACGCCTGCCAGTGCACCCACGCCTGATCTCAAAACTTTTTCGGAACGTTTGGCAAAGCTGCCGTTGATTGCCGAGCCGGGCACGAAATGGAGCTATTCGATATCGCTCGATTTGCTTGGCCGCGTGATTGAAGTCGCAAGTGGAATGGATTTTGAGGCGTTTTTGAAGGCGCGCATTTTTGAACCGCTGAAAATGAACAGCAGCTATTTCCAAGTTCCCAAGTCGGAAACCAAACGTTTCGTTTCAAACTACGCGCCGGTGAACGGTATCCTGTTCCCGATCGATCCGGCCACAACAAGCATTTACCTCGACAAACCGGCCTTTGCCTTTGGTGGCGCTGGCATGGTGTCATCGGCACGCGATTATGACCGCTTCCTCAACATGCTCGCCAATTATGGTGAGCTTGATGGTGTCCGCGTCATGTCTCCCGAAGCCGCGAAACTGGCCATGTCGGATTTGCTGCCGTCTGCTGTTTCTACCGACGGCACTTATGCCGACGGTGCGGGATTCGGCGCTGGCGGCCGCGTCGGCAAGGGCGTGAACGAAGGTGTTTATGGCTGGGGTGGCGCTGCGGGCACCGTCGCGTTCGTCGACCCAAAGCGTAAGCTGCGCGCTGTCTGCATGGCGCAATATATGCCTAGCAACGTGTATCCGTTCCACGAAAATTTCGCCAAATGGGTCCTTCAGGACCTTGGTTTGCCAGCCTGATCCGATGATGGCTCCAGGTTTTACGGGCTCGCCGCTCGATCGCGCTGACCGGGTCCGCAATGACGCAGAGGCTTATGGCCTGCTGCTTGGTGACTGGCGCGCGCGGGTGTTGGGGCTTGATGGGCTTGACCCGCGTGTCAGCGACGCAGGCGGCCTGCACTGGCATTCATTTGCCGAGCTTGAAGGGTCCGAAGAGCTGATCTTGCTTGGCCTGTCCGACGGTAAGCCGCATTTTGTGGCATTGGTCGAGGCAACGGGTGATGCTTTTCGTTCGCCTGCTATATGGCGCGCATTGTCGATGTTGCCTGCAGAAGACGCGGCGATCTATGGCACTGCGCGCAGCCTGATAGAGTGGCACAACGGACATCGCTTTTGTGGACGTTGTGGCGAAGCGACTTTGTTATTCCGAGCTGGCTGGGGCCGCAAATGCGGCAATTGCCAGAAGGAACATTTTCCGCGCACGGACCCCGTCGTCATCATGCTTGCCGAATTTGAAGGCAAGGCGTTGGTCGGGCGGCAGTCGCGCTTCCCGCCAGGCAATTATTCGGCTCTGGCTGGCTTTCTTGAACCCGGCGAATGTATTGAAGAAGCCGTTCGCCGTGAAATCCATGAAGAAGCTGGCGTCACCTGCGGCGCGGTGCGTTACGTCACCAGCCAGCCATGGCCCTTTGGCGGGTCACAGCTGATGATTGCCTGCACTGCCGACGCGCTTGGCGATGAACTCACGCTCGACACGACCGAGATCGAAGATGCGATGTGGGTGACCAAGGATGAGGCGATTGCGGCGCTGGAAGGCGCGTCCGACCGCCGTTTCAACGCGCCGCCACCCTTTGCCATTGCGCATAGCCTATTGCGCCACTGGGTGTCGCAATGAACGCTGACGCCGTCCCACTGCGCATCGACATCGTTTCGGACGTCGTTTGCCCGTGGTGCATCATTGGCCTGAAGCAGGTGGAGCAGGCGCTTGCATTGGTCGGCAAAGACATCGCCGCCGAAACCCATTGGCATCCGTTCGAACTCAACCCGAACATGCCGCCCGAAGGCGAAGATACCGCCGAACATATCGCGCGCAAATATGGCAGCACGCCCGAACAAAGCCGCGCCAATCGGCAAAGGCTGTCCGACATTGGTGACAGCGTCGGTTTTGCCTTCAACTATGGTGACGGCATGCGCATTTATAACACGTTCAATGCGCACAAATTGCTGACCATTTTTGGCAGCGAACGGGGATGGCGCGCGCAGACAAAACTGAAAATGGCTTTGTTCACCGCCTATTTTCAGGACCGCCGCGACGTGAGCGACACCGAAGTGCTCTGTGATATTGCCGAAGCGCAAGGCATGGACCGCGCCGCTGCTTTGGCATGGATCAACGACGCTGCGCTCACCGAAACCGTGCGGGCAGAAGTGGCGCATTGGACCGACCAGAATATCACCGGCGTTCCCGCAATTATTTTCGATCAAAAATATATGGTGCCCGGCGCCCAAAGTGCCGAGACCTTTGCTGATGTCATCAACAAGGTTCTGGCCAAACGCGAAGCGGCTTAAAATCGGCCAATCAAGCCATTCCGCGTTTCATGGTGAACCAAACCGACGCTACAACATTGATGCCCGTAATTGCGACAATCGCCCCAAGCGGGTCAAAGGTAACTTCTAACCCGCAAATTGCGGCAGCAGCCCAGATGAACAGTCCGAATTCGACGATGACGAAAGTGGCGGCGCAGCTTTCCTTCATCACATCGCGGTAAAGCTCATCAGATTTCTTCCAAAGCAATGCCGACATTACTAATTGGGCGAGCATCAGCACAGATATGCTCCAGAAGGATATGAGTTGCGGGCCATCATCCTTGACACCTGCGAGCGCCATCAGCACGAGAATTGCCGCGTATAGAAATATGCCGATCGCGGACCATAGGAGCAATGGGCGCATATGGTCGAAGTCGGTTGCGGAGGCTTCTGCATCGGTTTGACCCAGCATAAACATTTTGCGGCTGCCCGCCATGGCGAGACAGAT
>JANPKN010000130.1:0-6436 GCA_031426075.1 Sphingomonadaceae bacterium | reverse complement strand
AAAGCGGGCGTTTCGTTTGGGCTTACTCGCCCGGTTCCGCGACGCAGTGCACAAGGTTGCCGATTTTTCGAAGATTGAGGGGTAACGCGGCCGCAATATTTGCGGTGGTTGATCTCAATCAATGACCATGTGTTCGAATGCGCGCTTGAGTTGTTTCCTCTCCAAAGGAATCTCCACATGGCCGTCATGCATCGCATCCGCATTTTTCATGCGTTTCTCGCACTTACCTTTCTGGCCGCTTATTTTTCTGCGGAAATGGGGATTATCCACGCTTGGCTTGGGTACGGGATTGCCGGGCTAATTGTCTTTCGGCTTATCTGGGCGTTAAGCGGTGTGCCGCAACTGGGGCTTGAACGCTTCTACCCCTCGTTCAAGGATCTGCGCCTGAAAGGCATCATGACTCATCCGGCCATCAGCAGAGTGTTGCTGGCGGGTATCGCTATCTCTGTGATCGGAGCAACCGGAACGGGTGTCCTGATGGACAATGGCCGTGCGCTGCAATCCAGTTCGCTCAGTTCCTTTTCCTTTTCGGGCGAAAATGAAAGCGAAGGTAGTGAGGATGAATCCGACGAAATATACGAAGAAGCGCATGAATTGCTGGCCAATCTGGCGATTGCGCTGGTCGTGATGCATGTCCTGTATCTATTATCGTTCAAACTGCCCTTGGCGCGCTTCATGCTATTTGCCAATAAATCGGGAAAATAACCGCCTTCCATACTTGACTCCGATGCGCTGCACTGCACAACGGCGGGCAATGAATTGCGCCAAGAAAAAGGAATGGCTGCGGGATGACTCAATATGTTTTTCGTTTCGGTGGTGGCGTCTCGGACGGTGATGAAACCATTCGCGGCAACAAGAATATCCTTGGCGGCAAGGGTGCGAACCTTGATGGCATGGCGTCGATTGGCCTGCCTGTCCCTCCCGGCTTCACGATTACGACAGAGATGTGCACGGCTTATTATGCCAATGGCCAAAGCTTTCCTGACAGCGTCCGCGCTGAAGTCGCCAACGGCCTTGCGCATATTGAGCAGGTAACGGGCAAGTCTTTTGGCGATCCTGCCAATCCGTTGCTCGTTTCGGTACGTTCCGGCGCGCGCGTGTCGATGCCGGGGATGATGGATACCGTTTTAAATCTGGGGCTTAACGACGCCACCGTAGAAGGGCTTGCAGCTTCGTCGGGCGATGCGCGCTTTGCTTGGGACAGCTATCGCCGCTTCATTCAAATGTATGCCGATGTGGTGCTTGAGCTTGACCATGGCGCGTTTGAAGAGGCGCTTGAGATCGCCAAGGAAGACCAGGGCTATTATCTCGATACCGAACTTTCCGCTGACGATCTTCGGGCGTTGGTTGCCGAATATAAACGGCTGGTAGAGGCCGAATGGGGCAAGCCGTTTCCGCAGGATGTGCATGACCAATTATGGGGCGCGGTGGGCGCAGTGTTCGGTTCATGGGAATCCGACCGGGCAAAGGTCTATCGCCGCCTGAACAATATTCCGGGCGACTGGGGCACTGCGGTCAATGTGCAGGCGATGGTTTTTGGCAATATGGGCGAAACATCCGCAACTGGCGTTGCCTTTACGCGCGATCCCGCCACTGGCGAGAATGCTTATTATGGCGAATATCTGATCAACGCACAGGGTGAGGATGTCGTCGCCGGAATCCGCACGCCGCAATATCTGACGAAAGCAGCACGTGAGCGCGCAGGTGCAAAGCCGCTTTCAATGGAAGAGGCTATGCCGCACGTTTATGCCGAACTGGCGCGTGTATTCGAAATCCTCGAAACACATTATCGCGACATGCAGGATATCGAGTTCACCGTTGAGCGCGAAAAATTGTGGATGCTGCAAACCCGTTCGGGCAAGCGCACTGCGAAGGCCGCATTGAAAATTGCGGTCGATATGGCGCAAGCAGGCATGATTACTACCGATGAGGCTGTGCTGCGCGTTGATCCGATGGCGCTGGACCAGTTATTGCACCCGACGCTTGATCCGCAAGCCACGCGCGATGTGCTCACCTCCGGCTTGCCAGCATCGCCCGGCGCGGCATCGGGCGAGATCGTCTTTGACGCCGACACCGCCGAACGCTTCAATGACATGGGCAAGGCGGTCATTCTGGTTCGTCTCGAAACCAGCCCAGAAGATATTCACGGCATGCACGCCGCCAAGGGCATATTGACCGCACGTGGCGGGATGACCAGCCATGCGGCGGTTGTTGCGCGGGGCATGGGCCGGCCATGCGTTTCGGGCGCTGGCAGCATTCAGATTGATGCCGCTGCCAAAGTTTTGCGAATCGCTGGCCGGTCGTTGAAAGAGGGCGACGTCATTACGCTGGATGGTTCCACCGGCGAAGTGATGGCGGGCGAAGTGCCAACGATCCAGCCCGAACTGGTGGGTGATTTCGGCACATTGATGGTCTGGGCAGATGCCGGACGCCGGATGAAAGTCCGCGCCAATGCCGAAACGCCGTCCGATGCGCAAACTGCGCGTGATTTCGGTGCGGAAGGCATTGGATTGTGCCGTACCGAACATATGTTTTTCGACATCGCGCGGATTACCGCTGTGCGCCAGATGATCCTGGCCGATGATGAAAAGGGCCGCCGCGTCGCACTCGACAAATTGCTGCCCGAACAGCGCAAGGATTTTGCCGCGATTTTCGAAGTGATGGCTGGCCTTCCGGTCACGATTCGCCTGCTTGACCCGCCATTGCACGAATTCCTGCCGCATCAGGAAAGCGAATTTGTGGAAGTGGCGGCTGCGGCTGGTGTTGGCGTTGAAGTGCTGAAACAGCGTGCATCCGAATTGCATGAATTCAACCCGATGCTTGGCCATCGCGGATGCCGTTTGGGCGTGACCTATCCTGAAATCTACGAAATGCAGGCACGCGCAATATTCGAGGCCGCATGCAGCCTTGACGTAGCACCTGTGCCCGAAATCATGATCCCCCTCGTTGGCACCCGCCGCGAGCTGGAATTGATGAAGGACGTTGTCGACAAGGCCGCTGAGGCGGTCTTTGCCGAACAGGGCAAGCGCATTGAATATCTTGTCGGCACCATGATCGAACTGCCGCGTGCGGCACTGATGGCCGATGAAATTGCCGAAGTCGGCAGCTTCTTCAGCTTTGGCACCAATGACCTTACGCAAACGACCTTGGGCGTCAGTCGCGATGACGCCGCGCGTTTCCTTACGCATTATGTCGACAAGGGTATTTACGCCCGCGACCCGTTCGTCAGCCTTGATGTCGAAGGCGTTGGCCAGTTGATCGAGATTGCAGTCAATAAAGGCCGCGCGACGCGTCCCGAGATCAAATTGGGCATTTGCGGCGAACATGGCGGCGACCCGGCTTCGATCGCCTTCTGCGAAAAGGTCGGCCTGGATTATGTCAGCGCCTCACCCTATCGCGTGCCCATCGCTCGGTTGGCGGCGGCTCAGGCGGCGCTTGCCAGTCGGTAAAAAAACCGGCTAACTGTTTGCTTCGGGGGGAGCATCATGAAGGCTTGGCACAGATATAGTGTCTGTATCGCATTGGGGCTGGTGGGCGGCATGGCGTTGGCCGTGCAGCAGGTGCGCGGCGGCTTAAACGACGGCCGCATATCCAACGGACCATGGGAAACCGGTAAAAGCTTCGGCACGGTGGATGCCAGCACGCTCACCCGTGCAAAGGTCGCCTTGTCCGGCCTGCTGGCCTTGCCTGCCAAAGAGGCAATGTATTTCACCGCAACACGTGACAGCGATGGTCGCTCGTTGGACGGCCGTTGCACTTATGACGTACGCGGCGGAAAGTTGGATGGCCGTTGGTGGAGCGTGACCCTATACGAAGGCGAAGGCTGGCTTGTTAAAAATGCAGCTAACCGCTGGTCGATCCCTGCCAGCGCCGTATCTTCAGACGCACAGGGTCAGTGGGCGTTCACGGTGTCACCAGACGCGCATTCCGGCAGTTGGTTACCAACGGGGTCGGTGCCGGCCTTTGACCTCACACTGCGTCTATATCACCCGTCCTCTGATATCATTAAAAGCCCTGAAAACGCTCAGCTTCCCGTCATTGACCGCAGGGGGTGTGCATGATGCGGCGCTGGATATTCCCGATACTGGCTGGCGGCCTTGTTGCATTTGTTGCCAATCAAGCGACCTTGCTGGCGACACCTTATGCGTTGATGTATGCGGCGCTTCAGAAAGTCGGCGCGCGGGGGTCAGTGAACCAGTTCGCCTTTGCCCCTATGGCTACCGCCGATAATCAGACAATCGTCCGGCCAAGTCCCGACCTCGCTTATTCGACCTGTGCTTTTGACGTGTCGAAGGGGCCGGTACTTGTAGACGTTATGCCAGTTCCGGGTCGCTATTGGTCCGTCAGCGTCTTTGACGCCCGAACCGATGTGGCTGCCGTGCGCAGCGACCGCGACACCAATGGCAAGCCTGCGCGACTCGCACTGATGAAAAAGGGGCAGGAAGCGCCTGCGGGATACACGCCCGTCGTCCTTGCCTATGACCGGGGCCTTGCGTTGATCCGTATCCTGCTTGCCAATCCGCAAGAATTTCCCGCAGTGGACGCGATCCGTCGTAAATCGACCTGTAAGCAGATTATATGGTCAAATTAGCTATTGCACATAGCCGCTCCCGTCCGTAATAGCGGCGCTCCAGTGCACCCGTAGCTCAGCTGGATAGAGCATCAGACTACGAATCTGAGGGCCGGGCGTTCGAATCGCTCCGGGTGCACCATTTCCGTACAGTGTTGGGCACTAGTCCTGCGGCCTCGGCCGACACCGCGGCCAGCAGGTTGTTCTTTCTCCCTGTGATGCGAATCTGGCTGTCACCAACCTCGACGCGATCAACGAGCAGACGGAGATACTGGTGCCGGAAAGACTTTTCGTCCGGTAAACGCAGTTTCTGGGTCAGCAGACGTCCAAACGATTCGATTCGCGCAGGGGTCACCTGGGTGTTCTTCTGATCAAGCTGGCGTTCGGTTAGCTCGATGTCCTGGTCAATGTTTGCCCTCTGAGCGGCCAACTGGCCGAGTTCGGAAGCGATCTGCGGATCGTCAGGCGAGCAGACCCCATTGCGGACGAGCCTAATCACATTTGTGCGCTCTGCTTCGAGATGCGTTCGGCGGGCACGTAGCCGAGCCAGGTCTGCGGCGCGTGCCTGTCGCGATTTGTCGTTCTGCTCGATCCAGCCTGACAGCAAGGCAGCGAGGCGCTTTGGTTCGATCACTTTCTTTACCAAGGCATCGACTACGACATCGTCGAGCTTCTCCATCGGCACCCGTCGCCCAAGGCACTGCGTAACGCCCTGCGTTTGACGACGCGAACAGGCATAATAACGGTACTGCCCCGATTTTCCAGTGGAAGTCGTAAGCCCGCCTCCGCAACCGTCGTCACCGCAGCCGCAGGTCACAAGAGATGTCAGCAAGTTTGAGTTGTGCTTATCGGCATTTTCGCCCATTTTGGGATCACGCGCTTTGAGCTGCGCCTGAACGGCATAAAAAAGATCTTCGTCAATGATCGGGGGCACGGGAATAGGTACCCACTCGTCCTCTGGGCGATCTTCGCCAGTTTTGCTGTCTCGGCGATTGTAGATGACATAGCCGATGTAGGCCGTGTTTTTGAGGATATGATGCACGTTGCTCGTGTGGAACGGCTTTCCGCGCAACCGCTCGCCACGTTTGTTCAAACAAGCCGCAAGCCGCGAGACACCCATTGGACCTTCTGCGTCGCCATGCATGTATAGCGCAAAGATATCTCGCACGATCGCTGCCGAGTGCAGTTCGATTTCAAGCTTTTTGCGATCCTTGCCCTTTGGCTGCGGTACGGCAACTGACTCATAACCGAACGGCGGGGTCTGCCCGTTCCAGTGTCCTTGCACCGCGTTTGCCAACATATTGCTGCGGACGTGCTTACCATTTTCTGCTGATTGAAATTCATCAAACAGCGCAAGTATGCCTAGCGCCATCTCACTTGCAGGGTCTTCCCCAAAATCTTGGGTGATCGAGACAAGACGAACACCTGCACGCTTTAGGCGCTGGCGATATTTCATGTAGTCGAACGCATTGCGGAACGCACGCGACAGACTGTGAACAACTATAAGATCAAATGGCTTATCGTTACTTGTCGCTGCTGTAATCATAGCCTGGAACTCAGGCCGGTTGTCATTAGTCGCAGACGCACCCTTTTCAACAAAGGTTTGAACATGACCGGCGCCTTGGGCAGCGATCCATTTCTGGCAAGTGGTTTCTTGGTTTGGGAGACTAATTGCGTTGTCCTCCTGCCGCGATGTTGAAACTCGCGCATAGATCACAGCGCGTTTGCCAGCAAAACCAGTCATTATTTATCCTTCATTATTTGCCGCAGTGCATCTCCCAGAAAAAGCTCGATGAGCGCGATTTCCTGGTCAAGGTCCATGTTAGCGTCCTCGGTCGCGCCCGTCCCATCCAAATTGCGCAGCGC
>JANPKN010000129.1:0-3582 GCA_031426075.1 Sphingomonadaceae bacterium | reverse complement strand
GATGGCCAGCGCGAATAGCGACATTTTCTTCGTCCAATATCGTGCCGATGTCGTGCGGATGAACTCCCTCCATCGAGAAGGACACGATCCCCGCCGATTGTTCAGGGCCGTATAAAGTGATCGAGTTTATCGAACGCAAGGCATCACGCGTCTGCGCGGCCAGCGCGCTTTCATGCGCGAACATTGCTTCGGGTCCAAAGCTGTCGATGAAGTCGATGGCGGCGTGCAATCCAATCACCTCAATAATCATCGGCGTCCCCGCCTCAAACCGGGAAGGCGCAGGGGCGTAAGTTGTCTTTTCGAACGTTACACGATCAATCATCGCGCCGCCGCCTTGCCACGGCGGCATCGCATTCAACGTCTCTGCCTTTGCCCACAGCACGCCTACGCCCGTTGGGCCATATAGCTTGTGGCCTGACATGACGTAGAAATCGCAGCCAAGTTCCGCCATGTCCAAACGCATCCGTGGCGCGGCCTGACAGCCGTCCAAAAGGAACTTCGCGCCAACTGCGTGCGCGGCATCTGCCGCACGCCTTGCGTCAAGCACCGACCCGAGCACGTTCGACACATGGGCCAATGCTACCAACTTATGCGATTGCGTCAAATTTGCCTCAAGCCAGTCGATGTCAATCTGGCCGTCTTCCGTCAGCGGGCAAACATCGATGTGCGCGCCGACCTTTTCCGCAAGCATTTGCCACGGCACGATATTGCTGTGATGCTCTAACTGGCTCAGCATGATGCGGTCGCCTGCTTTTACGTTAGCCGAACCCCAGCTTTGCGCGACCAGATTGATGCCTTCAGTCGCACCGCGTAAAAATATGATTTCATTTGGCGAGGCGGCACCCATGAAGCGCGCCACTCGGTCACGCGCATCTTCGAATGCGACGGTCATGTTAGCCGATCGCGCGTAAACGCCGCGATGGACGGTTGCGTAATCCACGCCGCCTGCACGCATCATGGCGTCGAGCACGACCTGCGGCTTTTGCGCGGTCGCAGCGGTGTCGAGATAATGCCAGTCATTGGCAAGACCGGGAAATTGGTCACGCACATTATGCGCAACGGTCCCGCCTTCATTTTCCCAACGGCCTACGGCGCGTTCCGTCGGGTCTAACGAAAGGGCAGTCACACCAGGTCCCCCAACTTGTAGAGCGCTGCGTCGGTTAGCATCTCTTCGTCTGCAGCACCTTCGAAGACGCCAGCAACAAAGGCCTGAAGCATAAGCTTCTTGGCTTCCGCTGGCGCGATGCCGCGTGCTTGCAGATAAAACAGTCCCATCGGGTCTAACTCACCAATCGCGCAACCATGCGCGCATTTGACGTCATCGGCGTAGATTTCGAGTTCGGGTTTCGCATTGGCGGTGGCGCTGCGATTAAGCAACATGGCCTTCACGGATTGCACACTGTCGGTCAGTTGCGCATCGCGCGCGACAGCAACTTTGCCGAGATAAGTCCCAGTCGCTGTGCCAGCTAGAACCGAACGCACTATCTGCGACGACGTAGCTTTGGGCTCCAGATGGGTGACCGTAGTAACGATTTCCAAGGTCTGCGTGCCGCCGCCAATTTGCACAGCGCCCAATTTGAAATCCGCGCCCTCATGCAACGTCACATTCAATTCGACGCGGCCATAACCACCCCCGACGTTTAGGATATGGACTGCAGCGGCTGCACCTTTACCAATGGCAATGTCCAGTTGATGGATTGCGCCGCTGTCTTGAATAATGGTCCGCGCAAACTGGCCACCTGCAGGCACGATGATGCTTTCTGGGGCAGGCAATGGCCAGGCCGCGTCAACTGCGGCAATGTCGCTGTAGCGCCATGCTTCATCATGGCGGGTAGGTGTTGCGAGGTTCAAGCCGCTAGTTCCCTGTAACCGTCACGCTCAAGCTCGAGCGCGAGTTCGGCGCCGCCAGTGCGTGTGATACGGCCGTCGGCCAGAACATGGACGAAGTCGGGCTTCACATAATCGAGAAGGCGTTGATAATGGGTGATGAGCAAGACGGCCTTGTCAGGCTTGCGCATTATACGGTTGATGCCGTCGCCTACGGTACGCAGCGCGTCGATGTCGAGGCCGCTGTCCGTCTCATCAAGAATCGCCAGCGCGGGGTTGATGATGCCCATTTGCACCATCTCGTTGCGCTTCTTTTCGCCACCGGAAAAGCCGACATTCACAGGGCGCTTGAGCATGTCCATATCCATGCCCAGTGCGCCAGCCTGTTCGCGCGCAACCTTCAGGAATTCCGCGCCAGACAAGGGCGCCTCGCCACGGTTCTTGCGCTGTGCGTTCAAGGCCTCACGCAGGAACTGAACGTTCGATACGCCGGGAATTTCGACCGGATATTGGAAACCCAGGAACAAGCCGGCCGCTGCGCGCTCGTGCGGTTCGAGATCGAGGAGGTCCTGCCCGTTGAACGTAACCGAACCCTCGGTCACTTCATAGCCGGGCCGACCAGACAGCACATATCCCAGCGTCGATTTACCAGCGCCATTGGGCCCCATGATCGCATGGATCTCGCCCGCGCCGAGCGAGAGTGTAAGACCCTTGAGAATAGGCTTGTCGCCGACATTGGCGTGGAGGTTCTTAATTTCGAGCATTATACTTTTGTCATCCATCATTTCTGTGTGCATCGGTTCCCGGAGCCGGGATCAACCAACACTCCCCTCGAGCGAAATCCCCAACAACTTCTGCGCCTCGACCGCAAATTCCATTGGCAATTGCTGAAGCACTTCCTTGGCAAAACCGTTGACGATCAATGCGACGGCTTCTTCGGCGTTTAGGCCGCGGGCCATTGCGTAGAACATCTGGTCGTCGCTGATCTTGCTCGTCGTTGCCTCATGCTCGATCTGCGCGCTCGGGTTGCGCACTTCGATATAGGGCACCGTATGCGCGCCGCTGAGCGAACCCAGCAGCAATGAGTCGCACTGGGTGAAATTGCGTACGCCCTCGGCATTGGGTGCGACGCGGACGAGGCCGCGATAGGTATTGTTGCTGTGTCCGGCGCTGATGCCCTTACTCACGATGGTCGAGCGGCTGCCCTTGCCATTGTGGATCATCTTGGTGCCGGTGTCGGCTTGCTGGTAATTGTTGGTGACGGCGACTGAATAGAATTCGCCAACGCTATTTTCGCCATTGAGGACGCAGCTTGGATATTTCCACGTAACAGCGCTGCCGGTTTCGACTTGAGTCCAACTCACCTTGCTGTTGCGTCCTTGACACAAAGCGCGCTTGGTCACGAAATTGTAAATTCCGCCCTTGCCCTCGGCATCGCCGGGATACCAGTTTTGCACGGTCGAATATTTGATCTCTGCATCGTCCAGCGCAACCAGTTCTACCACGGCGGCGTGCAACTGGTTTTCGTCGCGCATCGGCGCGGTGCAGCCTTCGAGATAGGACACATAACTGCCCTTATCGGCGACAATCAATGTGCGTTCAAACTGGCCGGTGTTCTCCGCATTGATGCGGAAATAGGTGCTGAGCTCCATCGGGCAGCGCACGCCTTCGGGGATGTAGACGAACGTCCCGTCGGAAAAGACAGCGCAGTTAAGCGTGGCGAAATAATTGTCGTGCATCGGCACAATCTTGCCG
>JANPKN010000128.1:0-1578 GCA_031426075.1 Sphingomonadaceae bacterium | reverse complement strand
ATAATTTTGGGATCAAGACGAGTCGCAACGGAATCAAGCAGCAGGCCCGTTGGAATGGTCGAAATCATGTCGATGCTTTGCGCACTGATCCCTGCCTTCATGCCTTCGCGCAGGTCGCGCGCACCCGACAGGAACATGTTGCGCCAGATGGCGGATTCGGCCTGATAGCCTTGCTGCTCATAGCTGTCGGCAAGCATTGCCCGGCCTTCAATATTTTTGGGGTCGGCAAAAACCAGTTGATTGAGCAGGTCCGACGACCAGCGATAATCGCCCGCTTTCATCGCCTTCTTCGCCTCGGCCAATACCATTTTCGCGCCGCCCATCGCCGCCACCAGCTTGGCTGCGCGGATTTCGGGGGGATGCGGATTGAGGTTGGCCGGCACGGCATCATACCAGCCGAGATAATATTGATAGATGGCCTTCGAATTGTGGCTGTAGGTCCCGTAATAGCCCTTGTTGAACCATTGGTCAGCAATGGATGGGGGCGCCTTGAGCGCTTCGGCGATTTCCGCCTGAGTCATGCCCTTGTTCATCATGCGGACGGTCTGATCATGCAGATAACGGTAATTGTCGCGCTGCCCCGACAGCGTGCCCTTGACCTCAGACTGCCCGAAGCGCGGCCAGCAATGGCTGGAAATGATGATATCGCTGCGGTCGCCATAGAGGTTGAGCGCTTCGTTTAGAAATCCGGACCAGCCCAGTGCATCGCGTACCTTCGCGCCGCGCGGCGTCAGTATATTGTGCAGCGAACAGGTCGCAATTTCCGCCGCCAGGAACGTCCGCGATGCAGGCAGATAGACGTTCATCTCGGCGGGCGCCTCGGACTGCGGCACCATCTGGAACTCAAGCGTCACGCCGTCGACCTCGCGCAGTTCCCCCGTTTTGCGAATGTCGATTGTGGGCGAGATGAGCGTGATGTCCCCGCCGCCAATGCCTTTGCCAATACCGCTGCCCATCTGTCCCTGCGGACCCGGCGCAAGATTGCTGCCAAACTGGAACGTCGCCCGCCTGCCCATCGCTGGACCCGCCATCACATTTTCGGATGCCGTTTCCGCCAGAAAATGTTCGGGCGCAATGATCGCAACTTTGCCTGCTTTTACATCGGCTTCGTTGACGATGCCGCGTACTCCGCCGAAATGGTCGCCATGGCTGTGGCTGTAGATAACAGCCGTCACGGGCCGCGTACCAAGCCTGTCATTGACCAGCTTCATCGCCGCCGCTGCGGTATCCCGGCTCGTTAGCGGGTCGATGATGATCCAGCCCGCCTGGCCTTTGATAATGGTCATGTTGGAAACGTCGAAGCCGCGTACCTGCCAGATATTGTCGGCCACCGCATAGAGGCCATGCTTGCGCAACAGACCCATATGCCGCCATAGGCTCGGGTTGACGCTATCGGGGGATTTGCCGTCCGCCATCCAGTCATAGGCACCGAGGTTCCAGACGGGCTTGCCATCCTTGTTGGTGATGACGGGGTCGGCCAGCGTGCCGATAAAGCCGCGATCGGCAAAGTCTGCATCACGGCCATCTTCGGACGGAAGTTCAGAAGCAGCGCTGCGTTGCGCGGCTATCGTGGCGTCC
>JANPKN010000127.1:0-15147 GCA_031426075.1 Sphingomonadaceae bacterium | reverse complement strand
CCGCCCGCTTTCTGTGGAGTATGAAGCAGCCAATGACGTAACGTCATTTAGGCGCATCTTGACCAACCGGTTTTTCCGCCGCATCTCGGCGTTGGGGGAATGTGAAATGGCCAGAATACTCAAGATTATATTGGGAACCGTCGCTGTTGTCGCCGTTGGTGCGGGTATCGCTAACGGGTGGGTGCAATATCGCGAAAAAAGTATAATGGACGACTCCCGGGTGGCGCAAGCGTCGTCTGACATCGAAGTGACTTCCGGCCCGGCCAATACGTTGCTTTGGGGCGATACGCATTTGCACACGTCAAATTCCATCGATGCCTTTGGCTTTGGTGTAAAGCTTGGGCCGGAAGATGCGCTGCGTTTTGCGCGTGGTGAAGAAGTCACGTCTACTGGCGGGATGAAAGCAAAGCTGGAACGCCCGCTCGATTTTCTGGTGATCGCTGACCATTCCGGCGGGCTTGGCGCGACGAAAGCTCTTTACGACGCGCCCGGATTTCTCGTCCGCGACCCCACGCTGAAACGCTGGCATACCGAAATGCATAAAGGGCCGGAGGGCATGCAGCGCGTGACCGCCGAGCTCATCGACCGCGTTGGCCGGAATGACCTTCCTGCCGCACTGACGGACCCTGAAAGACAGCGCAAGACGTCAACCAACATCTGGACGGGCCACAGCTCGCTTGTCGAACGCTATAATGAGCCTGGCAAATTCACGGCCTTCATGGGCTTTGAATATACGTTGATGCCCGGCGGCAACAATTTGCATCGCGTGGTGATGTTCCGCGACGGCAAAAGCCGCACTGATAAGGTCTTGCCCTACGACCCCGGCCAAGGTGACACGCCTGTCAGCCAATTGTGGGACTATATGGACAATTATGAAAGGGTAACCGGCGGCAAAGTGCTGGCGATTCCGCATAACAGCAATGTGTCCAATGGCTTGATGTTTGAACTGGTTGGCCCCGATGGCGGGCCAATGACCGCCAAATATGCACGGCGGCGCGCGGCGCGTGAGCCAGTGACCGAGATCACGCAGATCAAGGGCGACAGCGAGTCGCACCCGTTTCTGTCGCCTAACGACGAGTTTTCCGGGTTCGGCACCGCTGGATGGGAACTGGGCAACCTGACGATGCAGGCAAAGAAAAAGCCGCAAGATTATGCTGGCGAATATATTCGCGAGGCGTTGAAGCGCGGATTGGCGATCGAAGCGCGGACTGGCGTTAATCCGTACAAATTTGGCGTCATCGGATCGACCGATAGCCATACTGCGCTGGCAACCGGCGATGAAAACAATTTCTTTGGCAAGCATTCGGGTGGAGAACCCAATAGCACGCGCGCCTCTCAGGCACAAAATCTCGGCAATACCAGTGGTCGGTTTGGTTGGCACTATCTCGCAGGTGGATATGCCGCCGTATGGGCCACCGCCAACACACGCGCAGCCATTTTCGACGCAATGATGCGGCGTGAGGTTTATGCGACCACCGGGCCACGCATGACACTACGTTTCTTTGGCGGTTGGGACTTTAACAACAAGGATTTTGCCGGCGACTGGGTAAAGACGGGATATGGCAAGGGCGTCCCCATGGGCGCGGACCTGAAACCCGGGTCTGGCGCGCCAAGATTCATGATTTCGGCATTGAAGGACCCGATGGGTGCAAATCTCGACCGTGTGCAAGTTATCAAAGGTTGGGTAAATGCCTCCGGCGCATTGCAGGAAAAGGTGTTTGATGTCGCGTGGGGTGATGCGAACGAGCGGCCAAGAACCGCCAATGGCAAAGTGCCCGCCGTCGGCGACACCGTTAACATCGCAAAAGCAAGCTACACCAATAGCATTGGTGATCCGGAGCTGCGGACGGTGTGGACCGACCCTGAATTCGACCGTAATATTCGTGCGTTTTATTATGTCCGTGTCATTGAGATCCCGACACCGCGTTGGGTGCTGTTCGATGCCTTGCGCTATGGCGCAAAATTGCTGCCAGGGACGGAATTAAAGGCGCAGGAGCGGGCATATTCTTCTCCTATTTGGTATAATCCCAACAAGAGCTAACCGCTTGTTATTCAGCCTCAATCGCGGATAGCATGAGGTCGGGGTCAGCAATGCCCATCAGGCGGCGCATCGCAAGCCGCGCCAATCTCTGCGTCTCGGTTTTCCGGCGGGCGGGGGCAACGGGCGCTAATGCAGCTGGCCGTGCGATTTCGGCGTCGTAAGCGTCAGCGATGATTAATCCAGCACGTTCAGGCATGAATGCTTCGTTTTGCAACGGGCCAATGTCGAACCCTGCTGGCACAGCCCAGAAAAAGCGGTCGCAATATTCCAGATATTCCGGCCATTTCTGGTCACCCAACAGGTCGGCGCGCGAACATTTGATCTCGACAATAATGATCTCGCCCTTGATGCTGAGGCCCATCAGGTCAGCACGGCGATTGTTGCGCAGGCTGACTTCGGGCTGCACCATGATCTGGTTGCGTAAGAATAGGCGGGACACACCGCGCGCCACCGCTGGCGCGCCGGAAATCAATAATGATGCAGAAGCCGAATCCATCTTTTGCATCTAGAACGAAAGAAGAACATAATAAAGGCCCATTTAGGGCCATTATCGTTAATTCTACACGCTGAGATCAGCGGTAGAAGATATGATTGTCTACGCTGCCAATGCGAGTCAGGCGCCAGCCAGGCGATACGTGACGGGCATGGAAGAACAACGCGCCTTCAACCGGGCTTTCCCAACTGTCGTTCAGCGCAATCTTGCTGATTGCGACTGCATTCCGCCAATGCTTGCTGCCTGTGGGGATAGGCGGCATATCTGCGCCGCGCACGAAGGAGAACTGGCTTTTCTGGAATACGACACCACATAATGTCTTAGGGAATCGGCCCGAATTGGAGCGGGCAAGAACGACGCGCGCTACGGCCAGTTGGCCGGCGAGCGATTCGCCCTTGGATTCAAAATATACCGCGCCGGCAAGGCAACGCTCTTCGCTGCTTAAGCTGTCATCGACATCTTGCGCGCGTACAAGCTCAGTTAGTGAGGATGCGGAGAACTCGTTCTCATTACTATCGGCTGCGATTGGGTTTGTTGGGTCCATCTTCGGCATACCGCCGTTACCTGGAACAAAAATAATGTCGCCATTGTCAGCGAGAGTTGCCGTCACCTTGCCGCTTTTCGCCAAATCCAACTGCGCCTGCTCGGCGGCGATTTGCGTAGCGTCTATTGTGATAGTGTCGGCGGATAACGTTGTGCTTTGGTCATTTCCAAAAGCAAAACCGGCATCAGCAGTAATGACCGCTGCAACCAAGGTACACGATACGGCCACCAAAGAGGCAGCCCGGAAAAATTTCAACATGAAACATACATTAAAGCGGCGGCACCAGCAGACGAAACTGTATTGCTTTGTTATTGTTCGTCTTTTGTTGCATCCGACTCGCGTGTTTGTCCGGTCACCCCATTCGTGTC
This sequence comes from Sphingomonadaceae bacterium, assembly GCA_031426075.1. Lineage (GTDB taxonomy): Bacteria > Pseudomonadota > Alphaproteobacteria > Sphingomonadales > Sphingomonadaceae > Sphingorhabdus_B. Next base: position 11,701 of record JANPKN010000127.1, on the reverse strand, counting down.
CCGTATGACAACCTTCGCTACTCGTTCATCGCGCATTTATGATGCGCCGCAACAAAGTCAATTCAACGCAGTCAAGAGTCCGTCCAACCGTGCACCGGATACGACATCCAGTTCTAAAACCCATAAATCAGGGTCCCGCGCACATCTTTTTTTCCAATAATCTTGCACAGGAGCGTCACCAGATTCTTTCAAATCAACGATTTGCCATGCAGTTTGGCCGTCCAATGACGGGTAACGTTCATATAATCTGGGCTCAGCGCCGCGAATCTGGCCAACGAGCAATATTGCACCTGACACAGCGTCGCCCTTTTTAAGGACAGTTGCAAAATCACCTTCGGCTTCAACCAGTCGTTTGATTGCGGAAATAAGGACGCCGCTTGCAAGCCGAGGTTCAATCAAGCAGCGTCACGCTCTTCAGATAAGGTCAGCACTGCGAACATGGCGGACGAGTCCGCGGCACCACGCATCTGCGCGCGGAATTTTTCATCACGGAACAGGCGTGAGACTTCTGCCAGCGCCCGCAAATGTGATGCACCGTCTTGCGCAGGGGAAATCAACGCACAGACCAGATCGACCGGCTCGTCGTCAACGGCATCATAAGGCACGGGCTTCGAAAGCCGCACAAAGACGGCCACTGGCATGTCGATACCTGACACCTTGCAATGCGGAATGGCCGTACCACCGCCAAATCCCGTTGGACCAAGCCGCTCGCGCTCAACCATGCCGTCAAGGACAGCATGTGCATCTACAAAATAATTTTCAGCGGCGATAACCGATAACCGCGCAAGCAGGTCGGATTTGCCCGAACACAGCATGTCAGCAGCAACGGCTCCCTCAACGAGCCTGGTAGATAGTCGAATCATATTTTGTTCAAAAGCGCCCGGTGCGACCGAAGCACAATCCCTAAATATTTAAATTGGTTCAGAAAATCAAGCGATGCTGGCCGAGGTCTAAGGTGCAGATTTTGGTTCAACCCACCCGATCGTGCCATCTTCGCGGCGATAGACCATATTATGTCGCCCAGTTCCAGTGTTTTTGAATAACAGCGCAGGCGTATTGCGCAAATCCATCAACATGACAGCGTCAGACACCGTGGATTCAGGAATATCCACGCTCATTTCAGCGACGATTACTGGCGCATCGGGCAATGGCGTTTCTTCATCACCATCACCTGCATCGAACACGGTGTATGCCGCTTCTTCTTGAGCCAACGCATAAGCGGTCTGCACATGCCGATCCTGCAGCCGTCGCATGTAACGACGCAGTTGCTTCTCAATCCGTTCAGCGGCGCGGTCAAAGGCGACATGCGCATCCTGCGCTTCGCCGCGGCCTTTGAGGACAAGGCCTTGCATCACGTGCATAACGATATCGCTCGTAAAACCATCATGCGGCGCTCGGCCAAAGGTTGCATGTGAAGAAAGCGCTTTTGAAAAATACTTCTCGGCAACGGATCCAAGTCGTGTTTCCACATGGGTCTGGAGCGCTTCACCGGTGTCGACCTGATGTCCTGAAACCCTGATGTCCAATGCCTGTCTCCTTTTGTTAAAGCGCTGACCCCGACTGGAGCCAAAGCGCATCCTTGATCTTAGCTATAAATTCTGCGTGCCGCGCCAATTCTTCGGTAGATGCCGAGTGCGGGCGGGCAGGCCGAAATATTTTCGTTATCTGAACGCTTCTGACGTCTGTTTGGCCCATCGCTTTATCAGAAAAATCATTGTCAGCGAGACCAAGGCCGATTTGCCGGCCGCCCGTCAGTTCAATATATAATTGTGCGAGCAGTTCTGCATCGAGCAATGCACCGTGCTTTACGCGGTGGCTGCGGTCGATGCCATACCGGGTGCACAAAGCATCAAGGGACAGCTTTGCACCGGGATTTTTTACACGTGCGAGCGCTACGGTGTCGACCATACGGTCCATCGACACTGCCGCGCGACCGCAATGCTGCAGTTCGTGATTCAAAAAGCCAAAATCAAAACTGGCGTTATGTGCAACCAGCGGACTGTCGCCCAAAAACTCCAGTAGCTCATCAGCCTTCTCGCCAAAGGCTGGCTTATCGGACAGAAAACGGTCTGACAGGCCATGGACCTGCTCCGCAGCTGGCGGCATGGCGCGCTGGGGGTTAAAATATGCGTGGTAATGCTTGCCCGTCATGACCCGGCCGACCATTTCGATGCAGCCAATTTCGACCATACGATCCCCAGTTGCAGGGTCAAAGCCAGTCGTTTCCGTATCAAATATAATTTCGCGCATTCTATGAATAGATGTGAGCCTGTTTGCAGCCTTATGCAAGACCTCCCCGAAGCTTTTTGACAAGTGCGCGCACATCATCGCGGGTCGCGGACATGGCTTTGCCCGTCTCGATGACGTAGTCCGCACGTGCGCGCTTGTCGGCATCGTTCATCTGAAGTGCCAATATATGGTCAAATTTATCAGGCGTCATATTCGGCCGTGCAAGCACGCGCTCGCGTTGAACAGGTGCAGGTGCAGAGACCACGACCACGACGTCTACTCCGCTGTTTCCGCCTTTTTCAAACAGCAACGGAATATCAAACAGCAAAATGTCTGAATCCTGATGCGCGGTGAAAAACGCTTTGCGGCTTTCGGCAACGGCGGGGTGGACGATCGATTCCAGCAAGGCCAAACGGTCGCGGTCGCCAAATACGGCTGCCCCCAATGCCTTGCGATCAACGCCGTTCGGTCCTGTAGTTCCAGGGAAAGCCGATTCAATTGCAGGTATCAGCGCGCCGCCCGCCTTTTGCAGATCGTGGACTGCGGCATCGGCATCAAAAACCGGGACACCTTCATCAGCGAACATGGCCGCGACTGCAGATTTGCCCATTCCGATCGAGCCGGTAAGGCCGATGATCAGCGGCTTTTTCATCGAAGTAGCAAAGCCCGCAGTTCATCCTCTTCATCGTCAGGCGGAGCAGCGCCGAAAAACAATTCAAACGCAATTGCGGCCTGCCCTACCAGCATTTCAAGGCCATCGACCGCCTCCAAGTCGCGGTCGCGCGCTGCCTTAAGCAACGGCGTCTCAATCGGCGCATATACCAGGTCGTAGACGACAGCATGTTCAGGCAAGGGTGAAAGGTCGATCTCAAGCGGCTCTTGTCCCACCATACCCAGTGGACTTGCGTTCACGAGCAATGCTGCCTCAGGCAAGCGGGCGTCAAAACCGATGACTTTCCCCTTTAGCCCGAAATGCGCAAGCAAACCTGCGGCTTTCAACGCATTGCGCGCAACCAAGACAACTTCATCAACATCCGCTTGCGCCAATGCAAACAGCACCGCGCGCGCGGCACCCCCAGCACCAATCACAATCGCAGTCTCTCCTGCAATCGGGATATCAGCAATAGGGCCATAAAAGCCGCCTGCATCAGTATTGGTCGCCACAAGTGCGCCATCCTCATTACGAAACACAGTGTTGATGGCACCAATTGAACTGCGCACATCGCCAGGATCGGTCACGAAATCGAGCGCAGCGATTTTGTGCGGAATAGTAATATTACAACCGCGCCAATCGGTGTCGGCAGCACGCTCTGCAAAATAGCGCTCCAGGTTTTGCGGAGCCACATCATGCGCTCGATAATCGCCGACCAGGCCCAATTGCCGAAGCCAGAAATTATGAATCAACGGCGATTTGGAATGGGCAATCGGGTGCCCGATTACCTCGGCGTAATATGTCATTTTGGTAAAAGGCCCCTCAACCGCAAATAATCAAGCACCGCAAGCAGCGGCATCCCAATGATAGTAAACTGGCTACCGCTAACGCTTGTAAACAACTGCGCGCCTTCGGCCTCGAACCGGTAACAGCCAACGCAGTGGCGGATCTCGTCCCAATAGGTTTCGACATAATCGTTGATGAACTGTGTGCTCAACGCACGCATTGTCATCTGCGCGGTGTCGACCACCCGCCATACAGGATTGCCTTGTTCGCACATAACCGCTGCGCTGATCAACCGGTGCGTGGAGCCTGCTAACCGCGCTAGTTGGGCACGGGCGTCGTCTTGCGTCTTGGGCTTATCGAAAATATGACCATCGGCGCCAACGCAAATCTGGTCACAACCCAACACAAGCGCGGTTGGCATTTTACGCGATATTTTGCGCGCCTTTGCTTCTGCCAAGGCATCGGCAATATCGCGTGGCTTTGCGCCTGCTTCCGCCAGGGATGTTTTTATGCTGTCCTCGTCGACCAAAGCAGGAACTGCTTCCACCGCAACACCAGCCGCGTTCAGCATTGCAATCCGGCCAGCGCTTTGTGAGGCCAGAACAAGCGTCACGACTGAATTCCCGCTTTGCCCGCCTGTGCCAACTCACGTTCGTTGAACAAGTTGATAATCGCCGCTGCACTTTCCTCGATGGACCGCCGGGTCACGTCCAGCACAGGCCAGCCATTGTCAGCAAACATGCGCCGCGCATGTGCGACTTCAGCGCGAACCTTTTCCTCATCGACATAATCCGTGTCAGGTGACTGGTTCAACGACAGCAAGCGGTTGCGGCGCACCTGAATCAAACGCTCCGCACTCGTGACAAGGCCAATGACCATCGGGTGCTTTAAGTGAAACAATATTGGTGGCGGTGGCGACCCCGGCACGATGGGAATATTCGCAGTCTTATAACCGCGATTCGCGAGGTAAATGCTCGTTGGCGTTTTTGACGTCCGGGATACGCCCGCCAGAACGATGTCAGCTTCTTCCCAATTTTGCGCATTTATCCCGTCATCGTGGGCAATGGTAAACTGGATGGCTTCAACACGAGCGAAATACGCTGCATCCATGACATGCTGCCTGCCCGGGCGTGCTTTTGCTTCCTGCCCAAGCATATTGGACATTGCATCACTCACCGCATCCAGGGCGGCAACTGCTGGCAAACCCAAAGTCCGGCATCGGGTTTCCAATTTGCGGCGTGTATCCCGGTTTACCAGCGTAAACAGCACTAACCCGGGATTGGCGGCAACGTCAGTCAATATCCGGTCCAAATGACTTTCAGACCGCACCATTGGCCAGAAATGCTTGACCACATTCTCCGCGCCGTCAAACTGCGCCAGTGCAGCCTTGGCAATATTTTCCAAGGTCTCACCGGTTGAGTCCGATAACAGATGCAAGTGAAAGCGCTGGCTCATGGCTGACAGTCTTGTTGGCAGGCTGGGGATAAATCAAGGGACAAGTTTTGAATGATGATTTCTTGCCCACTACCCCGGTTTTGCCGTTCGATTCGGGCACAGCCTATCCACAGGGGTGTTTTGATATCCACAGGCTGTGGATACTGGGGACGGAAATTGCGACTCCCCGTCCATCCATTTGTGCTCATGCGTCAAGATGTTGGCAATATCCGCAAAAGCTTTTAAGGCTTGAGCTATCAACAGCACATCATCTTTCATCATTCTTTATATAAATATATATTTTGATTGGATCTCGTCCCTCTATGTCTGCGCAAAGCCCGAAAAAACTCCTTAACGTCCTTCGGGGCAACCAAGAAGCTATCCCACCCATGTGGTTGATGCGCCAAGCCGGACGATATCTCCCAGAATACCGCGCATTGCGTGCCGAAAAGGGCGGGTTTCTGGCGCTCGCTTATGACAGCGACGCGGCCTGCGAAATTACCTTGCAGCCGATCCGGCGCTTTGGTTTTGATGGCGCGATCCTGTTTTCCGACATTCTGGTCATTCCGCATGCCATGGGCCAAGATCTGTGGTTCGAAACTGGCGAAGGCCCTCGTCTGGCACCGCGCCTTGCGGAATCACGCTTAGAAGATTTTGTGCCAGCGCCTGAACGCCTTGACCCCGTTATCGACACGGTCCGCAAGGTATCCGCAGCACTTCCACCTGAAACAACATTCCTGGGCTTCGCTGGAAGCCCGTGGACGGTCGCTACGTACATGGTCCATGGTCAGGGTAGCAAAGACCAAGCAGAGGCCCGTAGGATGGCTCACGCAGAGCCGGAGAGATTTGGTGCTCTGATTGAAGCGATCATTTCGGCGACCGTGAATTATCTGGGGGACCAGATTGATGCTGGCGTTGACGCAGTGCAATTGTTCGACAGCTGGGCTGGCTCCTTGTCGCCAGCACAATTCGAAAAATGGGTCATCGCACCAAATGCTGAAATCGTTCGCCGTTTAAAGGCGCGCAATCCCAATGCTGTCATCATTGGTTTTCCCAAAGGCGCAGGCGGCAAGCTTGCGGCTTATGCCGAAGGTACTGGCGTTGATGCCCTTGGCCTCGATGAAACCGTTGACCCACATTGGGCAAACCGCGAATTGCGTAAAGGTCTTCCCGTTCAAGGCAATCTTGATCCGTTGGCATTGATTGCAGGCGGCGATGTCTTGAAGGATGCAGTGAACAACATCCTGTCTGCTTTCGAGGACCGGCCACATATCTTCAATCTTGGCCATGGTATCTTGCCGGACACGCCAATCGAAAACGTTGAATTGCTTCTTAATCTGGTCCGCAAGGGTTAACCCATAAAGGCCGTTTTTATGACGGAAACTCTATCTGTGCTGTATATCTGGCTGAAATCTGCCCACATTATCTTTGTTATTTTCTGGATGGCGGGATTGTTCATGATCCCGCGTTTCTTCGTCTATCATCAGGAAAGTGCTGAAGGTTCGGAAGAGGCAGCCAAATGGGTGGACCGGGAATCCAAGCTTATCAAAATTATTCTCAACCCGTCTATCATTGTAGTCTGGGTCTTGGGGCTGGTCTTGGCATGGCATATCGGCGCCATGGCGGACGGATGGTTTCATGCCAAATTGCTGTTTGTGCTTGGGCTGTCTGCTTATCACGGCTGGACGGTTGGTTATGCCAAAAAACTTGCGCGCGGCGAACGGCAGCTCACCGGTAAGCAATTGCGCCTGTTTAACGAAGTGCCGGGCATTGCCTCAGCGATCATCGTTATTTTGGTTGTTGCCAAGCCATTTTAATACGCCCTTGCGCCGGTGTTTTGAGAACAGTTGACGGCGCGCCTGTCACAGCGTATTTGGGTCACCAAGCCCGTCCTGGGCATGAAGCGCGACTTTCACAACAACCGCGCTACCAACTTTTCAATCTTTAACCGGTTGTCTTTCTAAAACCGGCTTTCACATCGGACTTTCTGTCCATCTTCAATCAGGGCCAGTGGTCCATCCAACGGAATTATCTATGCATTTAAAAGAGCTGAAGAGCAAAAATCCGGCTGACCTCGTATCGATGGCTGAAGAGCTTGGTGTCGAGGGCGCATCAACCTTGCGCAAACAGGACCTTATGTTTGCGATCTTGAAAGAACTTGCCGAAGACGGCGAGCAGATCATGGGCCTCGGCACGATTGAGGTTTTACCTGATAGCTTCGGCTTTTTACGCTCGCCTGAGGCCAATTATCTGGCTGGACCTGATGATATTTACGTGTCGCCAAACATGGTGCGCCAGTTCGGATTGCGTACCGGCGATACAGTGGAAGGCGAAATCCGCGCGCCAAAAGATGGCGAACGTTATTTTGCCCTTACCAAAGTGATGAAGATCAACTTTGATGATCCGGACGCCGTGCGTCACCGCGTCAACTTCGATAACCTCACGCCGCTTTATCCTGATTCAAAACTGACGCTCGATTCGCTTGATCCTACGGTCAAGGACAAGTCTGCCCGCGTTATCGACATCGTCAGCCCGCAAGGTAAGGGCCAGCGCGCCCTGATCGTTGCGCCGCCGCGGACAGGTAAAACCGTATTGCTGCAGAACATTGCCCGCGCGATTACCGAAAACCATCCAGAGGTGTTCCTGATCGTCCTGTTGATCGACGAACGGCCAGAGGAAGTCACCGACATGCAGCGTTCGGTGAAGGGTGAGGTTGTATCCTCCACCTTTGACGAACCGGCTACGCGTCACGTTCAAGTTGCTGAAATGGTTATAGAAAAAGCAAAACGTCTGGTTGAACACAAGCATGATGTTGTCATTTTGCTCGATTCAATCACGCGTCTTGGCCGTGCGTACAACACCGTGGTTCCATCGTCTGGCAAGGTTCTAACCGGCGGTGTCGATGCAAACGCATTGCAACGTCCAAAGCGCTTCTTCGGCGCAGCACGGAACATCGAAGAGGGTGGTTCGTTGTCCATCATCGCCACGGCCCTGATCGATACCGGCAGCCGCATGGACGAAGTTATTTTTGAAGAGTTCAAAGGCACCGGCAACTCTGAAATCGTGCTGGATCGCAAGGTCGCTGACAAGCGCATCTTCCCGGCACTGGATGTGGGCAAGTCGGGTACACGTAAGGAAGAGTTGTTGGTCGAAGAAGGCAAACTCAAGAAAATGTGGGTTCTTCGCCGCATTCTCATGCAGATGGGCACCATCGACGCGATGGAGTTCCTGCTCGACAAGATGAAGGATTCGAAGACCAACGAAGACTTCTTTGACTCGATGAACCAGTAAGCCAGATATTTCGGAGTTCTTTTGTGATTGATTTTCTCTTGGTCGCCTCGACCGTCACTAATCTTGGTGGACCCGCCGACATTTGGGCCGCCATCGTAAAAGATTTTTCCAACATTACCGAGCCTGCGGCGTTTGCCGCATTTATGCAGGTGTTGTTGATCGATCTGGTGCTTGCTGGCGATAATGCGATTGTCGTTGGCGCCCTGGCGGCTGGATTGCCGCCTGAACAGCGTAAGAAGGTCATTCTAATTGGTGTGCTTGCAGCTTTGGTGCTGCGTATCATCTTTGCGCTTATGGTCACATGGCTGCTTGGTATTGTTGGCCTTGTGCTCGCCGGTGGTTTGTTGCTGCTGTGGGTCGCCTGGCGCATGTATCGCGATATCAAAGGTCATGCTGGTGAATCAGCAGGATCGCCCGAAATCGTTGGTGACGAACGTTCGGGCATCAAATCGACTAAGACTTTTGCGGGCGCAGCGTGGGGCGTAGCCGTTGCTGACGTCTCAATGAGCCTCGACAATGTTCTGGCCGTCGCAGGCGCAGCGCGAGAACATCCCGGAATCCTCATCGTTGGCCTGATTTTCGCCGTGGCCCTCATGGGCATCGCAGCGAACATCATTGCGCAATATATTGAGCGTTATCGCTGGATTGCGTGGGTTGGCTTGGTTGTCATCGTCTATGTCGCTGGCAAGATGATCATCGAGGGCTGGAGCGAAGTTCAGCCTTATGCCTCAAGTTTTGCAGGCATGTAACGAATAAGGGCTCCCGATTTGGGAGCCCTCTTTCTATCAGCTTAAATGTTCCGCGAAAAACGCCGCTGTGCGCGAGTCCGCCAGCTTAGCGCCTTCATCGTTCCTACGGTTGCCCATTTCTGCGGCAAAGCCATGGTCGAGACCTTCATAGTCATACAAGGTTATCTTGGGATGATTCCCAAGCCCAGCATGGATAGCTGCCTGCGCCTCTGGCCCGACGAAATGGTCTGCAGTCGGAATATGGAGCATCAGCGGTTTAGCGATGGCATGGCTTTCATTCAGCATCTGGTCGATCATCACGCCATAATAGCCAACCGACGCGGTGATATCTGTCCGCGTTGCAGCCATATAGGCTAGCCTTCCACCTAGACAGTATCCGACGCAGCCTACTTTTTCGACTGGCGCGTGACCCGAAAGCCCTCTGCGAATAGCATGAATGGTGGCCTCAATATCGCGCACGCCGTCGTCGGCATCATATTGCCCGAAATAACCGAAGGCTTGTTGCAGCTCGGCTTCAATGTCGGGATTAAGTTCAACGCCCGGAGCAAAACGCCAGAAGATGTCAGGCGCGACTGCCAGATACCCGGCAGCGGCCAAGTGGTCGCATTTCTGTCTGATGCCGGCGTTCAAACCGAATATCTCTGGTATAACGATAATAGCAGCGTGCGCCTTGCCCGATGGCGCCGCAAAATAGGCTGGAAGCAGTGCGTCCTCGCCCAGCGCATCAATCTTTACATAGTCACCCATATTCTGCTCCTTGGCGGACATTCTCCGCAATTGCGTGATTCGACTTAGCCTTTATAGTGAAGCCGTTCGGCAAATAGGAGGGCGCAGCCCATGAAGATGAACATTGAGATCGATTGTTCCCCCGAAGAGGCCCGAGCTTTGCTTGGGCTGCCCGATGTCACGAAAGCCAATGAGGCGTATGTGGAGAAGGTCACCAACTTCATGAACGGCGCTGGCGGCATTGACCAGTTGCAGGAACTGGGAAAGCAGATTGCGCCCATGGGTCAGATGGGCCTGCAATTGTTTCAACAATTGATTGAGACAGGCGCGAAAGCAGCCATGTCGGGCATGAACAACAAAGATAAAAAATAGCCTTTTTGCATGACCTCGGCTGACACGATCTTCGCGCTGTCCAGCGGCGCGCCGCCTGCTGCTATTGCTATAATCCGTATCAGCGGCGCAACGGCTTTTGATGTAGTGCGTGCGTTAGCGGGCAGGGTCCCATTACCGCGAAAAGCTTCCCTGTGCGTTTTATGTTCACCGGAGAGTGGCGAGATGCTTGATCAAGCGCTGGTGCTCGTCTTTCCTGGTCCAGATACCGCAACGGGCGAGAATCTCGCTGAGTTGCACCTCCACGGCGGTCGCGCCGTAGTTCGTGCGGTAGAGAACGCCATTTCTACCTTTCCAAACGTCAGGCGCGCGGAGGCAGGCGAGTTTACCCGTCGCGCGTTTGCCAATGGTAGAATTGACCTGAATGAAGCGGAGGGCTTAGCTGATCTTCTGTCAGCCGAGACCGAATGGCAGCGTCGATCCGCCAGCCTGATGTTCGGCGGTGCATTCAGCATGGCAATAGAGAGTTTTCGGCAAGAAGTACTTCGTCTTTCGGCGCTGACCGAAGCGGAGCTGGATTTTTCGGATGAAGACGATGTTGATTCCCAGAATAATATATTCATTACAGATGGTTGTTCGACACTTCAGGTTCAAATTGAACAAATGCTGACAACACCGTCTGTGGAAAAACTGAAGGATGGTTTGCGCGTCGTGCTCGCGGGGCCACCCAACAGTGGGAAGTCCACTTTGCTCAATGCTTTGGTGGGGCGTGATGCCGCAATCGTGTCTGACATTGCAGGGACTACACGCGACATGATTGAAGTTCCGGTGAGTGTTGAGGGCATAGCGTTGGTGTTCACCGACACGGCGGGACTTCGTGACGATAGCGAAGACACCATTGAGCGCATTGGTATCGACAGGAGCCACTCCGCGATGCAGCAGGCGGATATCCTGTTATGGCTTGGTCCTGAAGCCACAGGTCCGGCCCACCCAAATCTAATTGAGGTAGCGGCTAAAAGTGACAGTGCAGAAGTTTCTAAAAAGTCTGCAAACGCCCAAGCAGTTTCGGCTCTGACCGGTTTAGGTATGTCCGAACTTCTGCATACAGTGGCTGACAGGGCGAAGATACTTCTCCCACCGCCGGATCAATTTGCAATCAATGTGCGGCAGCGCAAACTATTAGGCGATGTCGCCATTGCACTTAGTGGGTGCAGCGAATCTGACGACTGGTTGATTATCGGGGAAAATCTTCGACAGGCGCGGCGTGCTCTCGACGCACTCACGGGTCGGGCACATACTGAAGACCTGCTAGATAATATCTTCGGAAAGTTTTGCATCGGAAAATAGTGTTTCACGTGAAACAGGTCGTCAGTCTGTTTTGACCAAAACTGATTGTTCGTCTATGCGCAACGCATGAAGACCAATTTCGACATCATTGTTGTGGGTGGCGGTCACGCCGGCACGGAGGCAGCTGCGGTTGCAGCCCGCATGGGTGCGCGCGTTG
>JANPKN010000126.1:0-7863 GCA_031426075.1 Sphingomonadaceae bacterium | reverse complement strand
GCGCAATGTGCAGGCGGGGCAAGTGATAGCGGCTGGAACCCCAGCGCTTATGTTGGGCGAAGCTGACGACGGTTTTGTCTTCCGCGTTCCAATCGTTGACCGCGACGCCTCCAAACTGCGTGTCGGCATGGCGGCGGATATTTCGATTGAGTCATCGGGCGAGGCGCCGCTGACCGCAACGATATCGGAGATTGATGGCCGTGCAAATGCAGCAACGGGCGCGTTTTCGGTTCAGTTCCGGCTTCCCAATCGGCCAACATTGCGGTCGGGACAAATAGGCACAGCGGCCATACGATTGCCAGCGTCCGAAGGCGGGGGGCAATTGCAAATCCCGGCAAGCGCCTTGTTTGGCGTCCGCACCGGCGAAGGCCTCGTCTATGTCGTTGGCGACAAAAACCGCGTTGAAACGCGTAACGTCGCGATTGAACGGGTCGCTGACAAGTTCGTGAGCGTGTCGGGCGGGGTTCGTCCCGGCGACAGGATTGTGACGTCAGGCTTGGAGAAATTGCGCACCGGGTCCGCTGTGCGCATCGTCAAGGGGCAGCCCTAACCCATGCATATCGCGGAGTTCGCTATTCGCAAATGGCAGCTGACGCTTGTATTGTTCACGCTGCTTTGTGCGTTGGGCTTCTCTGCATTCCAGCAAGTCCCGCGTGCCGTTGATCCGCATTTCTCTATGCCTGTCGTGTCGATTGTTGCTTCGCAGCCCGGGGCTGACGCAGCCGAGATCGAGCAAACCATCACTAAGCCGATCGAGGAACTGGTCCAAGGCCTAGAAGACGTCCAAAGCGTCGTGTCCGCCAGCAGCGACGGTAATGCTGTCATTCGCGCAGAGTTCGACTGGTCGGGCGATCCGGACCAATATTTTAACGATACCGTGCGTGAAGTCACTGCGATCCGCAACCAGCTACCGGCGGATCTGCAGGGGCTACAGTTCGAAAAAATCCGCACGACAAATACCTCAATACTCCAGATTGCTCTGCTGAGTGAAAGCGCAAGCTGGTACCGGATGGAGAAATATGCCCGCGATGTCAGCGAAGCCTTGGGCCGGTACAAAGAGGTCCGGCAGGCGGAAATATATGGGTTGCCGCAACCCGAAATCAGCGTCGCGATCAATTCCGGCAGACTGGCTGAACTGCGTTTGCCCGCGAGCGTTGTCGTCGACGCCGTCCGCGTCGGCGGTGCGGACGTGCCAGCTGGCGCAGTCACTAGTGGCGCGCGCAGGTTCAACGTCGAGACTGGCGGCGCCTTTCGCGATTTAAAAAAAATTCGCAATCTTCCAATACGAACAAACGACGGTTCGATGATCCGTGTCGGAGATGTCGCTGAGGTAAGAATCAGTGCTGCTGAACAACGTGTCAAAGTCAGCCATAACGGCAAGCGCGCTGTCTTCATCACCGCCAATCAGAAACAGGGTACTGATGCCACCAAGTTGCGCAACCGCTTGGTCGAGGAGCTTGCAAGGCAACAGGAGTTATTGCCGCCCGACATTGAGGCTGTCATCCAGTTCGACCAAAGCAAGGATATCAGGAAGCGCTTGAACGAACTTGCCCGGGACTTTGGCATAGCGTTATTCTTGGTCCTCATCACGCTGTTGCCCTTGGGCTGGCGGGCGTCGGTTATCGTGATGATATCGATACCCCTTTCGATCGCGTCCGGACTGCTGGCGATATCGGCTTACGGGTTCAACCTCAGCCAGCTGGTGGTAGCAGGCTTCATTTTGACGTTGGGATTATTGGTCGATGACTCCATCGTCGTCGTTGAGAACATCGCCCGGCATTTGCGCATGGGCAAAAGCCGGAGCGAAGCCGCGATTGATGGCACCAAAGAAATCACGATGGCGGTTTTGGGGTCGACCGGCGTTTTGGTCTTTGCCTTTTTGCCCCTGTTCTTCTTGCCCGAAGGGGCGGGTAAATTCATCCAGAGCTTCATTGGAACTATCGTTGCGACGATTACGGCATCGATGATTGTATCGCTTACTATAGTCCCGTTTCTGGCCAGCCGTATCCTGAAAGGCGATGAACCGGAGGAAGGTAGCCCGCTTCTCCAATGGCTGATGCGCAAAATTGACCGTTTCTACCACCCGATGCTGCATTGGGCGCTGGACCGGCCACGCCGTTCTGTCTGGGGCGCGTTGATCGGCACATGTGCGGCGTTTCTTCTCGTGCCGATCCTGGGCTTCAGTCTGTTTCCAAATGCCGATACATCTTATTTCCGTGTTACTGTGGAGGCCGAACAGGGTGCTAGCATCGCTGAAACTGGCCGGATTGTAAGGCAGGTCTCCCAGATACTGAAAACCGAGCCTGCGATCAAAGTCCGCGCCGAAAATGTCGGCGCATACAATCCGCCGGTTTTCTACAATGTATTTCAGCGCGGCGAAAACCCGACCCATGGCGAAGTCCTCGCGATTATGGATAATTGGGAGGGATCCAAATCACGCGCTATGGTCTATAGGTTGCGCAAGCAATTGGACCAAATATCGGGCGCGCGCATTAAGCTCGTGTTGTTTCAGAACGGTGCGCCAATCAACGCACCTGTCGAGTTCCGCGTTTATGGCCCCGATCAAAGTGAGCTAAAACGCCTTGCAGGGCAAATGGAACAGGTTCTGCGCGAGACACCCGGCACCAGAGACATCAACAATCCTGTCGCGTTCGACAAGGTCGACCTGGACATCCGCGTGGACGACGCGAAAGCGGCGTTGTTGGATGTGCCTGCGGGCGCCGCGCGGCGGGCGATACGCCTTGCGCTTAGTGGTGAGCGAGCCAGCACCTATCGCGATACGGAAGGTGACAGCTACCCCGTCGTGGTGCGGTTGCCGCTGACTGAGACGCAGCCGGTTTCTGCGTTGGAATCGATCTATGTTTCCAACCGCAGCGGACAGGCTGTGCAGTTGGCGGAGATTTCCGACCCGATACTGGAATCCACGCCCGCGGCCATTTATCGTTATAATTTGCAGCGTTATGTCGGCATCACTGCCCAGATTTCCGATGGCGTCGTTGTGTCCAAGGTCAATCTTGATGCGCAAAAGCGCATGGACCAAATCCCGCTCAAGCCCGGCTATTCCATAGCGGTTGGAGGAGAAGCCGAGAAAATCAATGATACCTTTGCGGGTTTTGGCCCGGTCGTGATGGTGGCGTTGTTCAGCATCTTTGCCATATTGGTCGCCGAATTTGGCCGCTTTAAAGAGGCGCTGGTTGTCGCTGGCGTCATTCCCTTGGGCACATTCGGCGGCCTTATCGCTTTAGTGTTAACAGGCAACAACCTGTCCTTCCTCGCAATCATAGGCTTCATCGCACTGGTCGGGATCGAGATTAAAAACTCTATTTTGCTGGTCGACTTCACCTCGCAGTTGCGCCAGCGCGGCTTTGGCTTGCGCGAAGCGATTGAGAAGGCTGGCGAAGTGCGGTTTCTGCCTGTGCTATTGACGTCGGTAACCGCCATCGGTGGCCTCATGCCGCTCGCTCTATTTGGCGGTAGTCTCTACAGTCCGCTGGCAATCGTGTTGATCGGGGGGTTGATTTCCTCAACTTTGCTATCACGTATCGTCACGCCAGCCATGTACTTGCTGGTGGTGCGCGGAGATGCGGCGAAGGCTGCAAAATCTGCCCAAGATCAAGGATAGATTATGCCCCAAGAAGAAGCCATTTTAGCCGGAGGTTGTTTCTGGTGCACCGAAGCAGTGTTTGGTCAGCTGAACGGCGTAAGCAGCGTTTTGAGCGGCTATATAGGCGGCAATACCGTCGATCCGACTTACAAAGAGGTTTGCGGCGGCAACACGGGGCATGCCGAAGCTATCCGGATTGCTTTCGATAATGAAGTGATAAGCTACGCCGATTTGCTCGAAATATTCTTTGCCACGCACGATCCGACGCAACTGAACCGTCAAGGCAATGACATCGGTACCCAATATCGTTCGGCCATTTTTCCACTCACGGATGAACAGCGTGCAACAGCGCAAGCTGGCATATTGAAGGCCGCTGCCGATTGGCCAGCGCCAATTGTTACGACCATCGAAGGTCCAGCAACCTGGTATCCCGCAGAGGATTATCATCAGGAATATTGGGACGGTGAAGGTCAGCGGAACCCGTATTGCCTCGCAGTGATTCCACCCAAATTGGCAAAACTGAAAAAAGGATTTGCTGCACGACTAGCCAACTCTGGATAGACAATACAGTTTCGTGCGTTAATCAGGCATGATGACACATAAACCTATTCGAAAAGCTGTTTTCCCTGTCGCTGGTCTTGGAACTCGTTTCCTGCCGGCGACGAAGGCAATCCCCAAGGAAATGCTTCCGATCGTCGACAGTCCGCTGATTCAATATGCAGTGGACGAAGCGCGGGAGGCGGGCATTGAACAGATGATCTTTGTCACGGGTCGCGGCAAAAGCGCCATCGAAGACCATTTCGATATCGCTTTTGAACTTGAGCATACCATGACGTCACGCGGCAAGGATGTGTCGGTGTTGGCGAACACGCGGCTTACGCCGGGCAATTGCGTTTATGTCAGGCAGCAAGAGCCATTGGGCCTTGGGCACGCCATTTGGTGCGCGCGGGACATCATTGGCGATGAACCCTTTGCAATTTTTCTGCCCGATGAATTCATGCACGGATCGCCCGGATGCATGAAACAAATGGTAGAGGCGTATGAGAAGACAGGCGGTAATATCATCAGCGTGCTTGAAGTGCCGCGTAAGGATGTCTCGAGCTATGGTGTAATTGCGCCGGGCGTGGCGAATGGCTCGGTTACTGAAGTGTTGGGCTTAGTCGAAAAACCGAAGGTTGAGGACGCGCCTTCGAACCTCATCGTATCAGGCCGTTATATCCTTCAACCGGAAGTCATGCACATTTTGCAAGGGCAGGAAAAAGGCGCTGGCGGTGAAATCCAGCTGACAGATGCAATGGCGCAGATGATTGGCCAACAGCCGTTTAACGCGGTGACATTCCACGGCAACCGGTATGACTGCGGGTCGAAAGTCGGCTATATCGAAGCAAATTTGGCTCTAGCATTGCAGCGACCAGACATGGCGGAAGAGATTCGAGCAATAGCATTGAATTTGCTGAAATAGCTTGTCGGCGGGAGAATATATCTTGAGACGAAACTGGTGTTTGATGTTGGCGGTTGCGCCAATCATATTATTGCAGGGGTGCGTCGCCTCGCTCGTCGGTGATGTCGTCACGGCGCCGGTTAAGATTATATCCAAGACTGCGGACGTTCTGACGACCAGCCAATCTGAATCCGATGAAAAACGCGGACGCGAGCTGCGAAAACGCGAAGAAAGCCTAGGAAAACTATCGCGTCAGCGCGACAAAGCCCGCAAACGTTGCGCCGATGGCGATACAGATGCGTGTGAAAAGGCAGATGATATTCAAGACCAGATCGAAAACGAAAAGGATCGGCCCCAATAGGCCAATCTATCTGCCAACAGGCCAGAGACGTCGACAAACGGTCGAACCGCCTTATTGTTTTGCGTCTCGTCGACCAAGCGGCCCGTTAGTCGAACGCTGCTATCTCAGAGTTTATATGCACTGCTAAGTCCTGCTCAGGTCACCGCAAAGCAAAACGTGCGGGCCTTACGGGAGGTTTCCATGTTCGGTTTGAAAATTCGGCAAACGTTGCTGGTGACGGCAGCGGCTGCTCTGATTGTGCCAAGTGTCGCCTACGGAAAGGACGATAATGCGGATGCCGATTTGTCCGTGGCACAGACAGGCGCGCGCCAGTTCCGTCCTGATTTTTTCACGACATATGCACCCGTAACAGCACTCGACATGGTAAAGCGAATACCCGGCTTTTCAATCAACGAAGGCGAAGGTCGCCGGGGCTTTGGCGAGAACGCGGGTAACGTTTTAATCGACGGTGATCGTCCCTCCACCAAATCCGATGACATCCTGACGATCCTGTCGCGCATACCCGCGAGCCAAGTGGAATTCATATCACTGTCGGAACAGGCTGGCGC
Source organism: Sphingomonadaceae bacterium (assembly GCA_031426075.1). Taxonomy (GTDB): domain Bacteria; phylum Pseudomonadota; class Alphaproteobacteria; order Sphingomonadales; family Sphingomonadaceae; genus Sphingorhabdus_B. The sequence continues at coordinate 1,909 of JANPKN010000126.1, read as the reverse complement.
GGATACGGAAACGCAAGGGCAGGGGCAAGTGGTCAATGTCGTTCGTAAACGCACTGCGAAGGTGAACGGGACGTATGAAGGCACCATTGTGGCTGGGTCGCGTTATGGGTTCCAACCATCGGTTAACGCGTCGGCTACCCTGCGTCGTGGCGACACCAGCTACGAGCTTAACTTTTCATCATATGCGGAACGCGTTTATGGATTTGGTCCGGAAGATTTCAAAACCGGATCCGCGGAACTTATCGAGCGCAGATTTTACACCGGCAAGGGCGGTTATGATCAAGCTGCACTTGGTGGCGCGATCAAGACCAAGCTTGGCAGTGCAAAAGTCAACCTCAATGGCCAAGTGCGCTGGAGCGACGGTTTCGACATCCGTGAGGCGGAGTATTTCAACAACGCTGGCGCCGACATCGGTGATGAACTTCTGCTGCGCGGCGGCCCAGTGAGCGACCTGAATTATGAACTTGGCGGCGATATCGAATTTTCGATTCTGCCCAAGACCAATACAAAGATAGTGGCACTTTATCGGTCTGCGCAGGAAAGTAATGACAGCAGCATCGAAACCGCGCGCGTCGGGCAACCTGTATCGCTGTTTGAAACACGAAGCCGAAATAAGCCCACAGAAGCCGTTGTGCGTATACAGAACGATTGGAGTGGAATTGGGAGGCACGCGCTCCAGTTCGGCGCTGAGATGGCTTACAATCGCCTTGACGCACGTTTTAGCGTTGCAAACTCGGTTGCTGGTTCCGTCACAAATTTTCCTGCATCAAACGTGCTGGTCGAAGAAACACGTTTTGAACCCTTTGTCAGCGATGTGTGGACGCTTGGTCCTGCATGGAAGATTGAAGCTGGGGCAATCGCAGAATTTTCGAAGCTCACCTTGTCTGGCGATAGCACCGCGGAGCGCAGTTTTACCTTTATCAAGCCACGCGCCATTGCGACATGGACCATCACCCCGCAAACCACGTTGGAATTGCGCGCCGAGCGTCAGGTCGCGCAATTGAACTTCAACGAATTTGCAACGTCGGTCGACGTGACGGTCGGCAATCAGGTGGATGCTGGTAATGCTGATCTCGTACCAGAGAAAACCACCACTTTGTCGGCGCTGATCCGGCATAAATTCCTGGATCGCGGCAGTATCCAGTTTCGCGGCGACTATCAGTTTGTGAATGGCACACAGGATCTTGTGCCGATTACGTTACGCGACGCCAGCGGTAACATCACCGCGCAATTTGATGGCACCGGCAATATCGGCAAAAGCACAAGGTGGAATGGCGAATTGGATATCACCCTTCCTCTCGACTGGTTGACCAAGCCTATGGGTTTTACTGGTATGGAAGCACGATATATTGGCCATTACCACGGTAGCCGGGTTACGGATCCGGTGACGGGTCTTAACCGACGTATGTCAAACCGTCCGCTTTGGCATCAGCAATGGGATGTCCGTTATGATGTGGCTGATCTGGGCCTAGTTTACGGTGCATCGTTTAGTATACAAGAAGCAAACTTTGCCTATTTCTTTAATGAAATCCGCCGGCAACAGGACGGAACCCGAACAACGATTTTTGTTGAATATAGTAAGTTTAAGCTTGGAACAATCCGCTTTCAAGTTACGGACATGGCACGTTTCCGACGTGATCGCTTTATCTACAGCGGCACGCGCGCATCGGATGGTCTCGCCCAAATTGTGAACCGTGAACGCAATCTCGATCCGCTGCTGCAACTTTCACTATCAGGTAAATTCTGACTATTCGCTACGTAGCGCTTCGATCGGTGAAAGGCGTGATGCCCGGATAGCCGGATAACCGCCGAACAATATCCCGATGACTGCCGAGAAGGCGACGGACAATATTGCCGTGTCAAACCCGATTGGGGCTGGAAAGTCAGCCACTTTTTGAAAAATGGCTGC
>JANPKN010000125.1:0-9655 GCA_031426075.1 Sphingomonadaceae bacterium | reverse complement strand
ACGCGCAAGCAATGGGGACTTGATCCCAGTGAGTTGGACAAATCTGTAACGGCCCGCGTGCCTACGCGTACAAATGTCGATGATCGTTACTTCACGGACAAATATCAGGCGATCCCTGCTGATGGCTATACTTCTATGTTCGAAAACATTCTGGATCACCCGAAGATTGACGTCATCACTGGTGTCGACTTCGCAGAAATCCGGAACGCATATTCGTATGATCGTTTGGTATATACTGGACCAATCGATGAGTATTTCGGTTTTTGCTACGGCGCATTGCCATACCGATCGCTTCGGTTTGACCATGCGGTCATTGAACACGAAATTTACCAGCCTGTAGCTACCGTTAACTACCCCGATGAAAATACGCCATATACCCGCATCACCGAGTATAAGCATTTCACAGGCGACACGGGCGCTGTGACAAGCATCACTACCGAGTATCCTGCGGCCGAGGGTGATCCTTATTATCCGATCCCGCGTGAAGAAAACCAGCGTCTATATAAACGGTATGAGGCTTTGGCGTTGGCCGAAGAAAATACGTTGTTTGTCGGGCGGCTCGCAACGTACAAATATTATAACATGGATCAGGTGGTCGGACAGGCATTGGCGACGTGGCGGAAACGCGTGCTGGCCGATCAAGACGCGGTTCAAGTCACGCCTGTTGTGCAAGCAGTGGGATAAGCGCACGCGTCTTCATATCAGCAAGGAGAGAGGCCTCAAATCCAGGCTTCTCTCCTGACAGGGAACCTAACACTCTGTTAACCTTGTTGGCTTAGCCTTTTCGCGTATACCCACATGGAGCACGCGGGTCATGAAGGCAGTGATGACGGCATACAAGGCGCGGCTTTATCGAAAGAGCATTTCGGTGGTTGCGCTGCTTGAGGGCGGCTTGCCCAGAATTATACTGGGTTGGGTGGCTTTCATCGCGATAGCCGGGATATTGCGTACCAGTTTTGCAGTCTCCCCTATCAACAGCGGTGCCAGCCTGTTTCAGACTATATTGCCATATGTACTGCTTGGGTTGTCGCCGATCGCAGCCCATTGGATCGCAAATCAGTTATTTCCGCGTGGGATGTTGATGCAACAGCCTGACATACGTCTGTCGCGCTTCGGTAGTTGGCGCTCTATTGATGTTCTTGCGGCTAGGGCGCACCCGTTGTTCGGGCCCACTGGCGTAATGGCGTCTTTGTTGGTGGGCATGCTTTTGAACGTGCCGGTGCGCAGTCTTGAATTCCTTGCGGCCGTTCCAGCTATGAACGGCAACGCACCATTGTGGGGACAGGTTCTGTTCGCAGTGATGACGTTGGACGTTGTGGTGATGAACTTCTTGTATGTCTTGTGCTTCATGGCCGCGTTGCGTTGTGTACCATGGTTCCCGCGCTTCCTGCTTGTCGTGTGGGGTTTTGACATTAGCTCACAATTGTTGATGGCCCAGATCGTAAGCGGTACCGCAGGTTTGCCCCATGGCGTAGGCGAAGCACTTGGCAACTTGCTTCAAGGAAATATGCAAAAAGTGATGATCAGCATAGCAATCTGGATGCCCTATCTGATCCTGTCGGAACGGGTTAACCTGACATATCGCGGTCGCGTTGCTCTGAAGTCGGCGCAATAGACGTCGCAATTGCGATCAGAAATATCGTTATCGGGTAACTAAAGTACAACGAACCGTCATAGAGTGAATAAGCGAGTATCCCCACAACGCCTCCAACGCCCGCAGCGCTCGGTCCATTGATGTAGGGCCATTTCCATCGTCTTAACGTTGGAACGATGATTAAAAAGGACAACAAGAGCGACAATATTCCGCCCGAAAAAATCAGTTGCAGCGGAAAATTATGTGGGTGATAAAAACTTACAGGTTTCGATGGACCAGAGACAACAAACTGGTTCAAGCCCCATCCAAGCAACGGCTTTTCACGTATCTTTTCAATTGTCGCAGTCCAAAGTTCAGTCCGTCCCGAACTCGGATCGCGCATGCTTTCCTCGGACACATCGACCACGCCGGCGGCCCGGGCAATTCCATAAATCGGATGGGGTACGGGCATCAGCGCCACAACAGCAGTAGCAGCCAATGCAGATGCCAAGCAAAAAATAGCAACCTTTTTGCGCGAACGCGTCGTGATACCAAATGTAACAACCATCGTTATCAGCGAAGCGAGCAAAGGGCCGCGTGACCCGGTCCATAGTGCCAATCCAAGCCCTGCCGAGCTAAACGCAAGAGGTAATGCCCACCGCAGCCAAATGTTTGGGCTGCCTCGAAAGGCGATTAAACTGAAAAGTCCCGCAATAACTCCCGCGATGGCAAAATGACCAGTATGTCGGACGTTATTGACGCCTGGAATTCCGTAAATCCAATCGTCACCCTGAGGTGTGACAATGGCGATTTTAATCGCCCATAACATCATATAGATCAGGACGCCGACTCCTATCGAGAGCCACAACATCTTCAAAAATTCAAGATCGTGTGTTGCGCGCAATTCGACCAGTGCAAGAAGAAATAGGGCAGCAACAAAAAGCTTCAGAAAGCCAATAGCCGCAAGCAGATATTCATTCTCTGCTTGGAAAGACACAAATCCTGCGATTAAAATCCATAATGATAGAGCCGCTATGGAAAGGCGTGGCAGTTGGCGGACCGATCTAAAAGGTGAAAACGTAATGCCCATAGCCAATAATACAAATATCAACTGAGCAAGTGGCGCAGCAACAGAGTGTCCCCGAACGAAGACCTGCCAGCCAGTCGCGGCGTTGGTCATATCGAGTGGCAGCAATATCATCCATGCGGGCAACAAGCCGATCAGAATTGCGGCCACATATGCTTTGGTCCGCGATGCGTCATTGCCCATGAATTTCCCCCAAGACGAACAGCGGCATTTCTAGTGTGTTTGTTGTCGAACGCAATGTTGCAAACAGGGTTAATGGCAATTTCGACCACTCCCCTATTTTTTCCTTATTTTACAATCAGCAGCTAACAAACATGATGGTTATATATCTTTGGTAACATACTGTGATTCGGCGATTTTGTGGCATTTCGGATGCGATCAACGTTATGGTTAACCAAAAATAACCGTAAGTACCTGTTAATAAACGACAAATTTAAGATGTTGACGTTGATGCCCGTTTTGGGGGACCTTTTTTGTGTTCTAGGGAAATGAGCGCGCATTGAGATCATACGCAATTCTGGCTTAAAAAATTGCCGGGTCGCGTTTGGTTCCAATTTGCCCCCGTCCCCTAGCACTGTCTTGTTCGGTGGGCCGCCGAAATGGAAATTGCTTTTATCAATTAGGGGGAATTATTATGGTTAAATTTGTAACATCTTTTCTGCGTGACGAGAGCGGCGCATCGGCTGCTGAATATGCTTTGATCCTCGCCATCGTTGGCACGGCAATTGTCGCCGGTGCATTGACACTGGGTTCGGAAATTGGCGGGGCAATGACCGATGCTGGTAAGTGCATCAAGTCAGGCACCACCGCTGGCTGCTCATAATTGAAAACACGCCGCATTGGGCGACAATGCGGCGGTTTTTTTGTCTAGATCGGCAAATGATCGGATTTGAGATGCCTGCAAATCGAAACATATTGATCGTTGCCATTGCGGCATTCTTTGGCATCATTGCTGTGATAATTGCCAATAGCTATTTGTCGGGCGCGGAAAAGCAACAGGAGGTTGCTGCTGAGCAGGGGCGCCTCATACAGATAGCCGTTGCACGCGTGCCATTGGAATATGGCGCGACGCTGACTGCAGAAAATGTCCGTATGGTCAGTTGGCCATCGAACTCATTGCCTGTGGGGGCATTTCAGTCACCAAAGGGCCTTTATGGCGGGGAACCCCGCGTCGTGTTGCACCCGCTTGAAGTGGGTGAACCGATCTTACCAAGAAAAATTACCGGGCTCGGGGGCCGAGCCAGCCTTTCTGCATTGCTTGAAACCAATATGCGTGCCGTCGCGGTGCGCATCAATGATGTCGCCGGGGTTGCTGGCTTTGTCCTTCCCGGTGATCGTGTCGATGTTCTTTTAACCCGCACACCAAAGCTTGACGGTGAGGTAGGCGAGGTTGAACCAGTCACCGACATACTGCTGCAAAATGTTGGCGTTCTTGCCATTGACCAGATTCCAAACCCAAAAGCGACTGAGCCAGTGGTAGGTAAAACCGCAACGCTAACAGTCGACCAACAGGGCGCGCAAAAACTTGCGCTTGCCGGACAAGTTGGCACTTTGTCGCTGGCATTGCGCAATTCCGCCAATCAAGACGAATTGATATCACAAACGGTAGGAACGCGCGATCTGGGGCAGGGCAACGCAGGCGTAAGCCTTTATGCTGGTGCCGGAGAGCGTCGCGAGGACACGCCTGCCTTTGCCGTGAGCCCGTTCCCGTATCCAACACCGCCCGTTGCCTCCGTAGGACGCCGCGCCGCCGGTTTGGCCCGCCCACGCCCATCTAATTCGGTGGATGTGGAAATCGTGCGCGGCACGACAAGCACAAATTACGACGTCACGCGCCAGGGGGGATACTAAGCGCATGAAGAAAGCCTTTTTCCTGACCGCAGCAGTGCTTGCACTTGCGCAGGTTGCGGCCCCGCAAGCGAATGCGCAGGGTTATTCAATTTCTTCTGATGCAGGCTTGCTCGCTGGGCAACTCGACGTGCCCCTTAATAAGGGCCAGGTTGTCACCGTCGATCGTCCTTTTGCCAAGGCGATGGTCGGTAATGAGGAAATCGCTGACATCGTTCCAGTGACAAACCGATCACTTTATGTGCTCGGAAAAAAGATGGGTACAACAAGTCTGACCGTCTACGACCGCAATAATATTGTTATCTCCGTCGTAGATGTTGCAGTTGGACCAGACATCGTTTCGCTTCGCCGGCAAATGGCCGAGCTTATCCCCGGAGAACAGATTGGGGCGCGCATTTCCAATGACGCAGTGGTGTTGACTGGCGTAGTGTCCAACGGTCCAGCCGTCGACCGCGCTTTGCAACTCGCGCAAAGCTATGCCGGGGACAAAGTCATCAACATGATGTCGGTTGGAGCCAGCCAGCAAGTGATGCTTGAGGTGCGTTTTTCGGAAATTAATCGTCAGACCGGTAAACAAATTGGCATCAGTGCCTTCACAGGAAGTGACGGAGGAACATTTGGATCGGCTACTGGTAACGGAGCGGGGCTTACTCCGGGTTCAGATACTGATGGAGGCATATTGCGCCTTGATTCCATCACGGGCAGTTTTGGCGTATTCCGCAAGGCGTTTGGCGCGCTTGGACTGAATATCAACGCTACGCTCGATGCGCTTGAGCGCAAGGGGTTAGTCAAAACGCTGGCCGAGCCGACATTGATCGCACTTTCGGGTGAGACTGCATCGTTCCTCGCTGGTGGCGAATTCCCCGTGCCTGTTCAGCAAAGTGGCAGCGGTAGTGAAGGGGGTGGAGGAAACGCTGGCGGAATTACCGTCGAATTTAAACCATTCGGTGTCAGCTTGGCATTCACGCCTACTATATTAGCAGATGGCATCATCAATCTTCGGGTAGAGCCTGAGGTGAGCGCAATAGACCCAAGCGCATCGATAACCGTGAATGGTTTGACGATTCCCGGTCTGCAAACACGCCGCGCGAATACTGTGCTTGAGCTGCGCGATGGCGAATCTTTCGCGCTGGCGGGCCTGATCCGCACCGATTTTGCAACCACTGTACGTCAGTTACCATTATTGGGTGGGATACCGATCATTGGTGGGTTGTTCAGATCATCCGGCTTTACCAAAGGCGAGACAGAACTGGTCATAGTCGTAACCCCGCGCATTGTGCAGCCGGTTAAAGCAAGCCAGATCCAGCTTCCCACCGACCGCGTGCAAAACCCAAGCGAGGGGGACCTGTTCTTGTTGGGGCGAACCGACAAAGCCGTTGGCGTCAACCCGCTTGATCCAAATGCATCGGCGCCCAAAGGCAGCATGTCCACAGAAATGAATAAGGCAGATAGCTATGACTATTAGGCGGATCATCGCAACTGTGGCCGTCGCGCTTACCGTATCTGCCTGCACACCCAATGACGTCGGTCTGGGCAACGCAGCACGCGCCAATTACGCCGCGCACATTGTCGAGACTGAACCCAGCTACGAAAGTCCACAAGTCGCCAATGGTGTGCAATCAGCAGCAGCACAGGGCCGCTATCGCAAGGGCACAGTCAAAAAGCCAGTTGGTGTGAAGACCACATCAGGTGGCTCGGGGAGCGGTTCGAGTGGTGATGTTAATTAAACAGGGGTCGAAGGTTCGTTTTCCCATGAGTGCGTCGGCTAACCGTTTGTGCAGCGATCAAAGCGGAGCAATAGCTGCCGTTTACGCCCTTGCCTTGCCCGTCTTGATCGCTGTTGGTGGCATCGCCTTTGACTTCGCCAGAATGGCTACGCTCGATACTGAATTGCAATCTGCTGCAGATCAGGCTGCATTGGCTGCCGCAACACAACTTGACCGCTCGGCAGGGGCCATCACCCGTGCAACGTCAGCCGCTCAGCTACTCATCACCAATCAAACGCGTTTTGCAAATGACGGGGCTGGAAATGCAGTTGGTATTGCGACAGTCCAGTTCTTTGTAGACAAGGCTGGGACCGACCGTGCCAATAACGACGCAGACGCCAATTTCGTAAATGTCACCGTTTCGACCCGAACCGCCAATTTTGCACTTACGCCGATAGTTGGCGTCTTCAGCGCAGACATGACCGCATCCGCTTTTGCCGGCGTCGGGAGCGCGATCTGTGGTGTGGTTCCATTCTTTATTTGCAACCCGACAGAACCAGCGGGAAATTCGGACCCTTATTATCCAGTTGGCGTGACGCCCGGCGTCGGCATCGTCATGGGAGAAGGTGGCACGCAATGGGGGCCAGGGAATTTCGGCTTCATCGAAACATTAGGATCGGGCGCTTCAAACGCAGCAGAAGCGCTCGCATCTGACGCTTTGTTTTCCAGCTGCGTTCAAACGGACCAGAATGTCACCGTGCAAACAGGTAACATATTGAATGCGGTACGCGATTCCTTGAATATACGATTTGATGTTGATCCAGGCAATGGATCGGCGTGCAAATCTGGCCCTTGTTCCCCGTCGACAAATGTTATGAAAGATTTGGTTCGGGGGAGTGGCAAGTGCACTTGGAAAGAAAATCCTGCCACGGCCTCAGACTTCCAGAAAAAGAGATATCGTCCTTTATCCAATTCGGCTTTGAATAGCTCGATTACGCCACAAATCATGGGGCATCCCCGCGACATTTGCCATGCCTTGGGAGGAACGACGTATACGTGTCCAATGGGACGGGTTGGCACCGGGACATGGGACCGTGCTGCCTATTTCCGCTCCAACCATCCCGGCCTCGATTGGCGGAATACGGCTGGCTTGGGTTCAACCGTCAGTCGCTACCAAACCTATTTGTGGGAGGCCGAAAATACCGGCGCGCGCCTGCCAAATAAAACGGGGTCAGGTGGCCTTTCGGCTTATAATACGCCCCAAACCGGGCAGTGCGAGGCACCGGGGTTAGCCCCGGATCCGACTGGTATTGATCGCCGCCGGATTTCTGCAGCCGTAGTAAATTGTCGCCGGGTCAGCAAGGCGCCAGGTCTCAACGGAAAAAAATCCATTCCGGTTGCTGGCTTTATTGACGTCTTTCTAGTTGAACCCAGCTTAGATCGAACGAAATGTGATGATAAAGGTTCGTCTGGTTGCAATGTATCGTACAGCAGCCGAAACGACGTGTATGTTGAAGCCATTGGTTCCTCCGGAACGGGCGAAGGTGGAGCGATTCCGCAGATATCAAAGCGCCACGTCCCACGGCTTATTCGATAGTTCGGCAGATGATCCGGCGCATACATCTTGACAGAGCAGGAGCCGCAGCAGCTGAAATGGCGCTGATTGCGCCAATGCTTATCATATTGATGTTTGGGTCGTTCGAGCTTGGGAATTATTTTTGGAATAGCCATATTGTAACGAAAGCCGTTCGCGACGGTGCACGTTATGCATCTCGACAGAGTTTTGATAATTACGACTGCACGGCGTCTAATATCGCAACTGAGGTGGTCACCAATACCCAAAATCTGACGCGCACAAACCAGATTGCCAGCGGCGGAACTGCGCGACTACCCGGTTGGACACAGGGCAATTCCGTCGCGGTGACGATGCGTTCGGATGTCACTGGCAGCTATGGCGGATTTTACACCGGTATGGCCTGCGTTCCAATTGTGATTGTGACCGCTACAGTTCCGTATCAGTCTCTGTTTGGGGCTTTAGGGTTCAATGCATCTGGTATCAATTTGACGGCAAATTCGGAAGTCCCGGTGATGGGTCTATAATGCGCTGTTTCGAATTTAAACATTTCACCAATTGCCAGCGTGGTGCAACGGCTGCTGAGTTTACCCTGGTGCTTCCAATCGCATTGCTTTTCCTGTTTGGTATTATTGATGTCGGCCGCCTGATGTGGACATTAAACAGCGCAGAAAAAGCAACACAAATAGGCGCGCGAGCGGCTGCGGTGTCGACATTGGTACCAGGTGGGCTAGCGGCCACCAATTACAGCATGACCCTTGGTCAGGGCGCGGCAATTCCTGTCACAATTTTCGGCGCTGCGCGCTGTTCAAAACCGGCAAATGCGGTTTCGTGCGCATGTACCAGCACACCATGCCCAACATTAACACCGATAAACTCGACGACATTTGATGACGTGGTTGCCCGTATGCGCGGCGTTGCGCCGACAATTGCACCCGATGATGTTGAAATCACATACAGCAATTCAGGACTTGGATATGCTGGTGACCCCAATGGTCCCGATGTCGCTCCGTTAATAACCGTCAGCGCAGTGGGAATCGATTTCACGCCTTTGCTTTTCCAGTTTTTCGGTGTTTCGTTTTCGCTTCCAACCATCTCGGCGTCGCTGACGATGGAGGACGGGGATGGTCCTGTCAGCGAGTCAAATTAGGTAAAATAAAATGGGCTATTCTGAACAACTGCAAACTTTAACGGAGGAATGGGTTTTGGATCTTGATCGGCATTCTGTGCTTCTTGTGCTGTCAGAGTCCGAAATGGTTGCGACGCAGCTTAATGCTGTGAATGCGGGAACGATGCCCATCCTACTCACGACGCTGCCAGCGGACGCAGAGATACCTTCTGCTGCACTCACAAGCGCAAGTATTTTGGTGTTGGAAGTGTCTCCTGACAATCCTGCGTCTCTAGAGCGGCTGTCGGCCGTCCGGGCGCTTTACCCCGGTTTGCCTGTCATTGCTGCCGTGCGGGATGCCAACCTACCGCTTGTCCGCGCGTTGCTGAAGCAAGGCGTTCGTGATGTTGTGGGGCTGCCACTTCCGCACGCTGAACTGGTAGAAATATTGCGTGAAGTATCGACCGAATTGCGGGCCGACCCGACGTCAGAGGTCGCCTTGGGTCAGTTGGTTACGATTATGAAAAGCATCGGCGGCGTGGGCGCCACGACGATTGCTACGCATCTGGGCAGCGAGCTTGCCGCTCGGAATACCTATTTGGGGCTGTCGAACCAGTTATCCATTGCGGATTTGCTTGATGCGGGCATGCGGATTGATGGCGATCTGCTTCGGTCCGTTGCCACAACCACGGAGGGTGGACTTGATGTGGTGGCGGCGCCAATCGACATGATGCCGATTGAAGCCGTGAATGCCGACCAG
>JANPKN010000124.1:0-10786 GCA_031426075.1 Sphingomonadaceae bacterium | reverse complement strand
TACGCGCTCAACGCCTTCACCGAACGACATTTTGCGTACGGTGAAGTTGGAGCCCATGCCCTTGTTCGAACGCGCGATGCATACGCCTTCGTAATTCTGAATACGCGTGCGCTCACCTTCGATGACCTTCACGCCCACCTTGACGGTGTCACCTGCACGAAATGCAGGAATTTTTTTGTTTTCTGACAAAGCTGCAATAGCTTCAGCTTCGAGTGTTTGGATGAGGTTCATGCCCCATTTAATCCTTATTCTTTTGTCGCACGTTAGAGGCAGGCTGAACCCGGGCGTCTTTGTAACGCCCCCAAAGGTCCGGTCTGCGTAACCGAGTATCTTCCTCTGCCCGTTGTTTCCGCCAGGCAGCTATTTTCGCATGATCCCCCGATCGCAACACTTCAGGGATCATTCGCCCTTCCCAATCATTGGGCCGGGTATAGTGCGGATATTCAAGCAATCCTTGTTCAAAGGACTCCTCGTCACCGCTGGAAGACGCGCCCATTACGCCGGGAAGCAGCCGAATGCAAGCGTCTAACAGCATCAACGCCCCGATTTCGCCACCCGACAGGACAATATCGCCCATCGAAACTTGCTCAATTTCGGGGTGGGCGTCGAAAAGCCGTTCGTCAAATCCTTCAAACCGCCCGCAAAGGACGGTAACGCCGGGGCCAGAGGCCAGTTCGCGAATACGCGCTTGCGTGATTGGCGTGCCACGCGGCGTCATCGCGAGGATTGGGAAATTTGCCTCAGGCCCGTTCGTGTCGAGCGTAGCCGAGACACCCTGCGTGGAATGGGGGCCTCTCGTCTCCGCTCGAGGTGAGCGGATTTTGTGCGTTGCTTCACTTTTGGCAAACGCCACGGCAGCCGCAAGGATATCCGCCCGAAGCACCATCCCTGCCCCGCCGCCCGCTGGCGTATCGTCCACTGTGCGATGCTTATCCGCCGCAAAGTCACGGATATGGATAGGCGCACAAGACCACTTCCCCTCCTCAAGCGCACGACCAGCCAAGGATATTCCCAACGGACCAGGAAACATTTCAGGGTAAAGTGTCAGGATTTGTGCGTGGAAAGTCATATCACGAAGGCGGCATCAACGATTATCCGGCCTTCGGCGCCGGCACTCCATTCGGGAATGGCTTCCGCGGTCATGGGGACCATGAACTTCTTGCCGGGTTTGCCGTCAGTGGACGGCATTTGGATTTCGAGAACATCGCTCGCACCGAAATTATCGACAGCAACGCATGTACCTAGGTCGGTACCATCGGTGGACGTGCAAGGCAGGTTAAGCAGATCGCTGTAATAATACTCGCCTTCACCGAGCGTAGGCAAAGCCTCACGCGGTACTGTCAGCAAGGTGCTCCGCAGCTTTTCCGCTGCATTGCGATCATTGATTTCGGCAAAACGGGCAATTGCTCCGTCTTTGGTCGGGCGAAGCGATTTTACGGTCAACGTGCCGTTGTTGAAGCTTTTGTAATGTTTCAAACTGTCCAGATTATCCGCAAACAGCTTGAGACGGACTTCACCCGTCACGCCGTGCGCACCGGAAACGGCGGCAAGCGTGACGGTGTTGTCAGCCAAGGCTTAGCCCTCAGCCTTTTCTTCGGTTACTTCTTCAGCGGCAGGAGCAGCAGCTTCTTCAGCGACGGGCGCTTCTTCAGCGGCAGCTTCAGCAGGAGCAGCTTCTTCAGCGGCAGGCGCTTCTTCGGCGACTACTTCTGGCTCTGGCTCAGGTGCTGGAGCAGCGGCTGCTGCGGCGGCGGCTTCTTCAGCTTCGGCAAGCTTCGTTGCCTTGTCTTCAGCGCGATCCTTGGCTTTCTGACCTGGCTCACCCTTGTTCGGGTTGGTCTTGACCTTACGCTCTTTGACACCAGCGATGTCGAGGAAGCGGGCAACGCGGTCCGATGGTTGTGCACCAGCGGCAAGCCAATGCTTCGCACGCTCGGTATCGAGGATCATGCGCTCTGCGCTGTCCTTGGGAAGCTGCGGGTTGTAGCTACCGATACGCTCGATGAACTTACCATCACGCGGCGCACGAGCGTCGGCAACGATGATTTTAAAATAAGGACGCTTTTTCGAACCGCCCCGCGACAAACGCATTGATAATGCCATAAAACTAACTCACCTTTCTTAAATACGTAAATTAAAACAATATTTTATTTCTTTTTATTCAGAAGTCTTGCGAGGTCAGGTGGCATGCCGCCACCGCCGCCCATGCCCGGAAATCCGCCCATGCCGGGCGGCATCGCGCCGGGGGGAAGGCCGTGCATCCCCTCCATCGCGCCGCCCAAATCTGCGCCGCCTTTTCCGCCACCGAACATCGCGGCAAGGCCCTTGAGACCACCCATTTTGCGGATACGCTTCATCGCGCTTGCCATTTCCTGATGCATTTTGATTAGCTTGTTGACGTCTTGCACCGTCATGCCGGAGCCTTTGGCTATGCGGATTTTGCGCTTTGCATTGAGCAATTCCGGCTTTGCGCGCTCTTTTGGCGTCATCGAACCAATGATGGCATCCATGTGCACGAGCAATTTGTCGTTCATGCCGCTGGCGTCCATCGCCTGCTTGGCCTTTTTCATACCGGGCATCATGCCAGCAAGCGCGCCAAGGCCGCCCATCTTGGTCATCTGGCGGAATTGCGTGCGCAGATCGTCCATGTCGAACTGGCCCTTGGCCATTTTGGCGGCAAGCCTGTCGGCATCCTCCTTTTCGACCATTTCGGACGCACGTTCGACCAAGCCGACAACGTCGCCCATGCCGAGAATACGGCCAGCGACACGGCTAGGGTTGAAAGCTTCAATGGCGTCGAGCTTCTCGCCGACGCCCGCAAACTTAATTGGCTTGCCGGTAATGGCGCGCATCGAAAGTGCCGCACCGCCGCGCGCATCACCGTCCATGCGAGTCAACACGATACCCGTCAGTTCAACGCGTTCGCCAAAGCTTTTCGCAACATTTACCGCGTCCTGACCCGTGAGCGAGTCGACGACGAGCAGGATTTCCTGCGGCACCGAAACCTTTGCTACCGCCTGCATTTCGTCCATCAATTGCTGATCAACATGCAAGCGACCGGCGGTATCGAGTATGAGGACGTCAAAGCCTTGAAGCTTTGCCGCCTGCATCGCGCGCTTGGCGATGTCGACGGGCATTTGCCCCTGAACGATCGGCAAAGTCGCGACCTCGGTCTGCGTGCCAAGCGTCGCGAGCTGCTCCTGCGCAGCGGGACGGTTGACGTCGAGCGACGCCATCAGGACCTTTTTGCCCTGCTTCGCCTTCAGCATCTTGGCGATTTTGGCGGTCGTTGTTGTCTTACCTGAACCCTGCAGACCGACCATCATGATGATCGCGGGCGGTGCAACGGCCAAGTTCAGGTCGCTTTGTTCAGCGCCCAACATTTCGACGAGCGCGTCGTTGACGATCTTCACGACTTGCTGGCCCGGCGTTACCGATTTCAGGACCTGCGCGCCAACGGCTTGCTCGGTTACCTTGTCGACGAATTCGCGGACGACTGGCAATGCAACGTCGGCCTCAAGCAGAGCAACGCGCACCTCGCGCATGGCTTCACGCACATCGGCTTCGTTCAACGCACCGCGACCGCGCAGGCGATCAAACACCCCTCCTAACCGGTCACTTAGCTTGTCAAACATCGACATTCCTTATCAAAGCGCCCCATTCGAGGCATAAACGAACAAAAAGCCGGTGAGCGAATCTTCGCCGACCAGCCTGGAAACTATGGATTTCCAACAAATTTTGAACGGCAGACCTTCTGCCTTGGCCCAGCGCTTACCAATAAGCCTTCAAGAAAGCAAATCATTCCGTATGGGCGCACGGCTTGATGTACGCCTCACAATTGCGGGCGATTCTCGGCCGATTAACAATATATTGACCATTTACCGCGAGTACGGTCGCGAACGGAATGATAATGGAAACGCAGCAAATCTCATCTGATCTATATCCTCCTCCCCGCAATCAACGGGATCGCAATGGCCTCATTCACGGCATTGTGATGTTTGCGGCGATTACGATGTTCGTGGCAATAGGCGGGCAAGTCGGGGCGCAGGCTGTGCGCTCCCTAATGGGCTATGGTCAAGGCACCGACCAGATCATGGTTACTGCGTTGCTGTTAAATATTGCGCTCATCCTGTTAACATGGCGCCGCACCAATGCGCTCAGCGATGAGATCTACGTCTATCGTCAGGCTGAGGTCCGAGCGCAACATCTGGCGATGACTGACCCGCTGACCAACCTCTTTAACCGCCGTGCAATAAAACAAAAGACCACAGAGTTAAGTGCTCGCGCCTCACGCCGCGGCAAATCGGTTGCGTTCTTGATGATTGATCTCGACGGCTTTAAAAAAATAAACGACATTTACGGCCACGACAGCGGCGATCTTTTGCTCCGCGAAATGGCGGATCGGATGCGTGAAGTTGCCCCACCAAGCAGCGTGATTGCACGCCTCGGCGGTGACGAATTCGGGATATGCTTGATGTTTGAGCCTGAATTTCCCGAATCCGTCGATCACATTGCTGAGAACCTGGTCGAAGCCTTGGCGCGGTCCGTTGCCATTGGCGAGGCATCCCAGACCGTGACGGCATCCATTGGCATCAGCCGACCGGAACATGATTGCGATTCTATCGACATGCTGATGCGTCGCGCAGACATTGCGCTGTATGCCGCCAAGAAAAACGGGAGGAATGGCTTTAGCTGGTTCGAAAATGGCATGGAGATCGAATTGCGGTCACGTAATTCGCTTGAGGGCGATATTCGCGCGGCCATTCCCAATGATGAATTCGTGCCCTTTTTTGAACAGCAAATTGATTTGAACACCGGCGAACTGGTTGGCTTTGAAATGCTCGCGCGCTGGGTCTCACCTGTGCGCGGTCTCATTTCGCCCGATGACTTTATTCCGGTTGCCGAAGAAACCGGGATGATCGGCGACCTGTCCATGAGCATCGTGCGCAAGGCGATGCTGGAGGCCAAGAACTGGGACCCGAAACTTACTATCTCAGTCAATATCTCGCCGGTTCAGTTGAAAGACCCGTGGCTGGCACAAAAGATCGTGAAGCTGCTTGTGGAAACCGGTTTTCCCGCCAGCCGCCTAGAGGTGGAAATCACTGAAAGCTCGCTCTTCAAAAATCTCGGTCTTGCGCAGTCGATTGTCAGCAGTCTGAAAAACCAGGGCATACGAATTGCGTTGGACGACTTTGGCACGGGCTACAGTTCGCTCGCCCATTTGCGCGCGCTGCCGTTTGATCGTATTAAAATTGACAGAAGCTTTGTCTCGTCGATGCTGGACAATGCCGAGAGCGCCGCCATCGTGAACGCGATCGCTGGGCTCGGTTCAAGCCTTCAGGTGCCGATTACTGCCGAAGGCATCGAAGACGAAAATGTCATCGCAAAGCTGCGAGAACTTGGTTGCAGTAAGGGTCAGGGCTGGCTCTTTGGGCAACCGCTGAGCATTGATCAGGTAAGAGGCCTATTGAAGCAGAAAAATATGTTACCGCACCGGCACAAGCTGACCGCTGTCCAATCAGCCGATGAACCAGCCCTAGTAACGCGCAAGGCTTCCTGAGGCGGCATTCCGCTCAACAAGCATGAACGGTGGACTATCGGCGCTTCAGTCCCTAAATCGCCCACCATGGCGATTGGCGAATTTCACAAAATGCATGGACTGGGTAATGACTTTGTCATTATTGATGCCCGCACGCATCCCATGGAAATGTCCCCTGCCCGTGCGCGCCATATTGCTGACCGGAAATTGGGCATTGGCTGCGACCAGTTAATTCTGCTGCTCCCGTCCGCCGTGGCCGATGTCGCTATGCGCATTTTCAATCCCGACGGTAGTGAAGTCGAAGCCTGCGGCAATGCGTCACGCTGCGTGGTGGCGTTGTTGAAGCAGGATCTGGAGATCGAGACCAAGGGCGGCGTGATCACAGGGCGATTGTCGGGCAACGATGTCACTGTCGGGATGGGTGAAGCGAAGTTTGATTGGCAAGACATTCCGCTGGCTTTTGCAATGGACAGTGCCTCAATGCCCTTGGGCTGGGAAGAGCTGGAAAACCCGACTGCGGTCAATATCGGCAATCCGCATGCCGTGTTCTTTGTGGACGATGCAGATGCAGTTGATCTGGCGCGGCTTGGCCCAATCATTGAACATGACGCCGTTTTCCCTGATCGCGTTAACGTCAATGTCGCGACTATTTATGGAAACGAAATCCGTTTAAATGTGTGGGAGCGCGGTGCTGGCCTGACGGGAGCATGTGGTACGGGGGCCTGCGCCACTGCGGTTGCGGCAATTCGCCAAGGCAAAGCCAAATCGCCTGTTATCGTCCATCAATCAGGCGGAACCCTGACCATTGAATGGGGTCCCGGGCAGCCAGTCGTCATGACTGGCAGCGCGACATATGTCTTTGCAGGTCAAGCCAACTGGGACGAGTTTGGATGAACACCCCGCTGCAAAAACCTGAAGTCATCAGCATGGGTTGCCGGCTAAATCTCGCCGAGAGCAACGCCTTGGCCGAGCAGCTTGCGGGCCATGACGACATTGTCATCATAAACAGTTGCGCAGTGACCAATGAGTCTGTCCGCCAGACCCGGCAGGCGATTCGGCAGGCATTTAAGCGCCGCCCCGATGCGCGCGTGTGGGTAACGGGATGCGCGGCGCAGGTAGAGCCTGAAACCTTCCAAAATATGCCAGAAGTGGCTGGCGTTTTTGGCAATCATGAAAAACAGAATGCCACGTTGCTGCGCGAGATTATAAATCGCCCGGACCGCCCGGTTGTCGTATCCGATATCATGACCATCGCGCAAACCGCGCCGCATCTTGTCACTGCGTATTCGGGAAAAACCCGCGCCTTTGTCGAGGTTCAAAATGGCTGCGACCATCGCTGTACTTTCTGCATCATTCCATATGGCCGCGGCAACAGCCGGTCGGTCCCGGCAGGAAGCGTGATCGAGCATATCCAGAAGCTGGTCGACAAGGGCTTTCAAGAGGTTGTACTGACGGGCGTAGACGTCACCAGCTACGGCCATGACCTTCCCGGGCAGCCACTTCTCGGGTCGCTGGTAGAACGCATCCTGAAACTTGTGCCGGATCTTCCGCGCCTTCGCCTGTCATCGATCGATGGCGTCGAAATCGACGCGCGGCTGTTTGATTTGCTCACCGGCGAGGCGCGCGTCATGCCGCATGTGCATCTGTCATTGCAGGCAGGCGACAACATGATCCTGAAGCGCATGAAGCGGCGTCACAGCCGCGAACTGGCCATTGATCTTGTTGCTCGGTTAAAGGCGAAACGACCAGACATTGCCATCGGCGCCGACATCATCGCGGGTTTCCCGACCGAGGATGACGCAATGTTCGCCAACAGTGTCGACCTTGTGCGCCAATGCGGTATCGTTCATGGCCATATCTTTCCGTATTCGCCCAAAAAGGGCACACCCGCGGCGCGCATGCCGCAATTGCCGCCGCATATTATCAAAGCCCGCGCCAAAACTTTGCGCGATGCCGTCGCGGCTGAAAAATCGGTTTGGATGGCAGCGCTTGTGGGCACCATTCAAAATGTTGCAGTCGAAAGTGGAGGCTTGGCTGGTCACGCGGAAAATTTCGCGTATCTGAAACTCGGCAAGTGCATGCCCGAAGGCGGTATCGTATCGGCCCGCATTACCCATATCCAAGACGGAATTTTACAGGCAAAGGTTATCGAATGAGCGAGAATGCTGGGTGGACGGACCGTTTGTTCGGCGGCCTTAAAAAAACGTCAGGCAAGCTAACCGAGAATATCGCCGGGTTGGTGACAAAGGCAAAGCTTGAGACGAGCGACCTGGACGAAATCGAGGACGCGCTCATTGCATCGGACTTGGGGCCCGCCATGGCTTCTCAAATCCGCGACAAGATAGCTGCCGGCCGGTTTGACAAAGGCATTGACGCCGACGGCATTCGGCAGATCGTCGAGGACGAAATTGCCGCTGTGCTTGCGCCGGTGGCATCGCCGCTTGAGATTGATGCCTTTCCCCGCCCACAAGTCATATTGGTAATAGGCGTCAACGGGTCAGGGAAAACCACCACTATCGCAAAACTTGCAAATCTGTTCCTTGAACAGGATTATGGAGTCATGCTGGCGGCGGGCGACACCTTTCGTGCAGCCGCCATTGGCCAATTGAAGATTTGGGCCGAACGCATCGGTGTGCCGATTGTGACAGGGCCAGAGGGTGGCGATGCCGCTGGCGTCGTATTTGACGCAGTCAAAAGAGCAACAGCCGAAGGCATTGATGTCCTGATTGTGGATACAGCGGGCCGGCTTCAAAACAAGCGTGAGCTCATGGACGAACTTGCGAAAATCCGGCGCGTATTGGGCCGCCTGAACCCTGCAGCTCCGCATAATGTGGTCTTGGTGCTTGATGCCACAACGGGCCAAAATGCGTTATCACAGATTGAAACCTTTAAGGAAGTGGCTGACGTGACCGGACTTGTGATGACTAAATTGGACGGCAGCGCGCGCGGCGGCATATTGGTCGCGGCAGCTAAGCAGTTTGGTTTACCTATTCACGCCATTGGTGTGGGAGAGTCCATTGACGATCTGCGGCCATTCAATGCCCAGGACGTTGCCCGCGCCATTAGCGGGGGATCGTTGTGAGCGAAACTACGCCAGCCAAAAAGCCATCTGGTACGTTAAACTTCGTCCTCGATTTCGGACCGCTGTTGCTATTCTTTGTCGCGTCGAAATTCGGAAGTTCCGCTACCGACCCGAAACAGGGCGCGATTGTCGGCACAGCGGCGTTCATGGCGGCGATTATCGTAGCAGTCATTGTATCAAAGCTAAAACTCGGCAAGATATCGCCCATGCTCAAGCTGACGGCCGCTTTGGGTGTTTTCTTCGGCGCGCTGACAATCTGGTTTCATGACGAACGCTTTATCCAGATCAAACCGACCATAATTTATCTGTTTTTCGCCGTCCTGCTGCTTGGCGGCTGGCTGCGAGGCAAGGCGATGCTGAAATATGTTCTTGAAGCAGCCTATCAGGGCCTTAACGAAACCGGCTGGTTGAAGCTTTCTTTAAGCTGGGGTCTGTTCTTCCTAGCGCTTGCGGGCCTAAACGAGATTTTCCGGCGGCCCGAATGGTTTTCGTTTGATACCTGGCTTTCAATTAAAGTGTGGGGCGTGACCGCCCTCACCTTTTTGTTCGCACTGGCTAACATACCGATGTTGATGCGCCACGGCTTGAAGCTCGGCGATGATGCCGAGCTTCCGCCGCAGGGGTAACCGTCAGCTCTGGTCGGCGCGTGATGCTCCATTGCCGTCGAGATTTTCGGCGACAAATTCCCAGTTAATCGCCTTTTTCAGCAACGCATCGACATAATTTGGGCGCGCGTTACGATAGTCGATGTAGTAGGCATGTTCCCAGACATCGATGGTCAGCAATGGCTTCATATCATGCGCGACGGGCGTATCGGCATCATGCAATGATGTGATTTTTAGTTTGTCGCCATCAAGGATCAACCATGCCCAGCCGCTGGCAAAATGTCCGACGGCTTCCTCTTTGAGCTTCGCCAGCATGTCTTCGTGACTGCCGAAACTGTCATCGATCATGGTTTTCAATTTGCCCGATGGTGATTGCGTCTCTGGCGACAGGCATTTCCAGTAAAAGCTATGGTTCCAAATTTGCGCCGCGTTGTTGAACAGGCCCTTATTATCCTGCGCCTTCGCTGCAGAAATAACCTCAAGCAAAGAAGCGTCGGACAAGGAAGCATCGTCGGCCACCAACGCGTTGGTTTTATCGACATAGGCTTTATGATGCTTGCCGTGATGATAGTCGAATGTCTCGGCAGAGATGAGATCACCAAAGGCGGATTTGTCATAAGGGAGTTCTGGGAGAATGAAGGACATAGCTTATCTTTCTGTATCAGTCGGTTCAGAAGCAAACGCACAGGGACGATACCCGTTCCGTTGGTCACGCACTGCTCACGCAGAAATTATGTGACAAGCCTCCGCCATCTAGATAGGCAGCATCCCATCAGGGGCAATACCGCCTGAATGCCTAGGGGAGAAATCATGGCGAAATTTTTTGGAAATCTACATCTGGTGCTGGTCGCCGGTCTCGTGCTGTCATTTGCAGTAATGTTTAGCTTGCACGCCGACGAAGTGTCCGCGCAAACGATCACGCGCTGGCTGCACACATTTTTCGGGATCGTCTGGATCGGACTACTGTACTATTTTAATTTCGTGCAAATCCCGACCATGCCGAAAATTCCAGCCGAACTTAAGCCTGGAATTTCAAAGCATATCGCTCCTTCGGCCTTGTTCTTCTTCCGCTGGAGTGCAGCGCTCACCGTATTGCTTGGCCTCATCATCTCCGTTCAAGCTGGCTATGGGCATCAGGCATTCGCGCTGCGGGATCCGTACAAACTGATCGGCGTTGGCATGTGGCTTGCCGTCATCATGGCGTTCAACGTGTGGTTCATCATCTGGCCGAACCAGAAGAAAGCCCTTGGCATTGTTGAAGCGGATGACGCGACAAAGGCGAAGGCTGCAACGACCGCAATGATGACATCGCGTTTGAACACATTGCTGTCGATCCCGATGCTCTACACAATGGTCAGCTTTAACGGCGGATAAATTTGAGCATCTGGATTCAAAGAAGGGGTGGCCAATGCCGCCCCTTTTTTTATCCCAACAGGTCGTGTTTTTTCAGGGTGTGGCGCAGTTGATCATAGCTGAGATTAAGCGCCTTCGCAGTCTGCCGCTGGTTATAGCGGCATTTGGCAAGCGCTTGCTCCAATACGGCCTTCTCAAATTTCTCGG
>JANPKN010000123.1:0-2961 GCA_031426075.1 Sphingomonadaceae bacterium | reverse complement strand
CAACCGCATCTTCAAATCCTATGACGATGTCGTCGATCACTGCTGCTTCGCCTGGAACAAACTCGTCGATCAACCCTGGAAAATCATGTCCATTGGTCTACGTCAATGGGCTCATGAGTTCTAATCAATGGGACTTGGTATAAGCTTTGCCTCGTCTTCAACGTCAGGTTTCTGTGATTTTGCACCCAAAAACCGCCAATCGCATCTGCTCGCGACTTGCCTGACAGTGGACATTTGAGAGTGAGCCTCCCGCGCAGATTGCATTCGGTGAAATGGACCGATAACATTGAGAAACACAGTTAATAGGGGAGAGCGTGATGAACAGGCAAAGGTCGGCTATTTCGGCGGTAGCGCTGGTGTTGAGCTGCGGTCCAGCGGCAGCAGCCTTTGCCGCACCGCCAGTGAGCGCGCTCAAGTCTCAGTCAGTTGTAGAAGTCGAGACACGGACGAAGCTGGCACAGGAGATCAATGATTCCTTATTCAGCTTCAGCGAACTCGCTTTCCAGGAACACGAGACTGCCAGATATCTGACCGAAATTCTCGAGAAGGAAGGTTTCGTAGTCCAACGCAGCGTTGCTGGACTTCCAACCGGTTGGGTTGCCCGCTGGACCAACGGAACCGGCGGCCCAGTAATCGCACTTGGAAGCGACATCGACGGCATCCCGAAGGCAAACCAGAAGCCCGGCATCCCGTGGCGCGAGCCGCTCGTCGCTGGGGCCCCGGGGCATGGCGAAGGACATAATTCAGGTCAGGCCGTGAATATCGTCGCAGCGCTTGCAGTCCGGGACCTGATGAAGCGTCATAACATAGCCGGCACGTTGCTGCTTTGGCCGGGAGTTGCTGAAGAACTTGTTGCGGGCAAGGCGTTCATGGTGCGCGAGGGCGTGTTCAAAGACGTGGACGCGGTCCTCTTCACCCATGTCGGTAGTAACCTCGAAACAGCATGGGGCCAGCCAATGGGCACCGGTCTTGTATCCGTTGAATATACATTCAATGGCGAAAGTGCGCACTCCGCAGCTGCCCCGTGGCGTGGTCGCTCTGCGCTCGATGCCGTCGAGTTGATGAACATGGGCTGGAATATGCGGCGTGAGCATCTCCGCCCCGAGCAGCGCTCGCATTACGTCATCAGCGACGGTGGCGATCAGCCGAATGTCGTGCCTTCTGTGGCATCGGTTTGGTACTTCTTCCGCGAACAGCATTTCAAGGGTATCCAAAAAAGCTTCGATATCGGCAATACCATATCGGAAGCGGCGTCCAAGATGACAGACACAACTGTCACTCGCCGGATCATTGGTACTGCGGCTCCAAGGCACTTTAATCGGCCGATTGCGGAAGCTGCCTATGAGAACATCAAAGCAGTCGGCTTGCCGAAATGGACTGCTGGAGAACAGGCGTTCGCAAAGTTAGTTCAGAAGAATGCAAAAGCAGAGAAGCAGGAAGGTCTTGCAGTCGAGCTCAAAAAGTTGGAGCCGCCGTTAGAGGAACCCAAGAGCGGCGGATCCGACGACATCGGCGACGTTTCATGGACGGTGCCGACTATTACTATTCGTTATCCCTCCAACATTCCGGAGCTGCCTGGGCACAATTGGACTGATGCGATCGCCATGGCGACGCCTATCGCTCACAAAGGCGTAGTGGCAGGCGCAAAGGTCATAGCGATGACGACGCTTGACCTTCTCACCGATGCCACACTGCGCAAGGCGGCTAAAGCCTATTTCACGAACGTCCAAAATAAGACGCAGAAGTATCTTCCGATGATTGGCCCGGCTGACAAGCCCGCGATCGAGATTAACGCCGACATCATGGCCCGCTACAAGCCCGAGCTCAGCAAATATTATTATGACCCTGTGCGATATCCGACCTACCTAGACCAACTTGGCATTCAATTTCCGGTGCTCGAGAAGCCGGCTGGACCGGGCGACGGAAAATAGCATACCTTCACGCCCAAATTAATGCCTGCAATGTTAGCGGGAACCGCCCTTGCCCGACGAGGGCGTCTCGAACGTCGGTTTTCTAGGCTTTCGCCTTGAAAGCTGCCGTTCCGAACACGACAACATTGCGGACAATACATGATCGGGTGGTAACGTCTGAAATCGGACACTTCGGCAAGAGACTGCGACAATTGCAACCCTAGGTTTGTCAAATTAGTTCTTAATGCTGTCACAAAAACCTTAGACTTTCATTACAAACCTTTGTTCGTTCCATTTCGAGAGTTAAACATTTTACATCTATTGACAATCATTTACATTTCATTAACGGACCGCCTAAGAAACATTTAATTCCAATCTGGCTTTAACTTATCACGGGATGGTGACGCGATGAAATTGTTAGTTAAATTAGCCGCTGTGGCGACGATGGCATTGTCAGCCAATTCTGCTGATGCTGCGACCTGCATTGGCGTTTGTGGAGTTCTGCCAGCAAATGGTGACGTTCCTGCACCACCATCGGGTAGTGCAACTTACGAATTTGTGACCACCGCAGGTGGTGTCACTGGGGCAGGTCAGATCACTGGCGTTGGAGGCACTAACGGTTCGCAGCTGACAACAGATACGTTCAGTGCGGCCGCAGGTGATCCCTTAAACTTGTTTTTCAATTACGTTACGTCCGATGGCGCGGGCTTTTCTGATTATGCTTTTGCTGAATTGTTAACCGGCGACAACTCATCTCTCGGGTTTTTGTTTACTGCTCGCACCGCATCTTCAGGTAACACAAGTCCAGGCAACGGTTTGCCAAACAACATATCGACCCTGACTCCAGGAACCTCTGCAATCCAAAATGGCACTACTTGGGCGGGTTTGGCCGAAAGCTCTGGTGGGTGTTTTAGCACAGGTTGTGGTAATACGGGTTGGATTCAGTCGACATATAACATTGGTTGTACCAAACCGAATTTTGTATTGTCCCGCAGCCCCAAAGTTATATGTCGACTGAATCCAACCCGTATTACCACAACCTGTGCTAAAA
>JANPKN010000122.1:0-8575 GCA_031426075.1 Sphingomonadaceae bacterium | reverse complement strand
TCTGGCCTAAGTGCAGAGCAGCGCGTTGAAATAGAAGCGGATGTCCGCGCAGCAGTCGAGAAAGCCGGCGCGCAATCCGTGCGCATCATGTTAACCGCCGAACGCATTACGCCGCGCCTTATCGCAGTGGCCAGCGGCAAGGGCGGCGTAGGCAAATCCACGCTGTCTACAAACCTTGCCATTGCCATGGCCCGCGCTGGGCGATCGGTTGGCTTGGTCGATGCTGACATATATGGCCCGTCGCAGCCACGGCTGATGGGCGTCGAAGGTGTGAAGCCCGAAGCCGAAGGCAAGACCATGATCCCCGTTATGGGCGCGGGCGGCGTGCCGTTTCTATCGATGGGCCAGTTGGTAAACCCTGGGCAGGCAATCGCCTGGCGGGGGCCGATGGCGGGCAATGCGCTGTCGCAGCTTGTCGATGCCAAATGGGACAATGTGCGCGACATTGTGGTCGACATGCCGCCGGGGACGGGTGATATTCAATTGTCGATGATTCAAAAGCATAAGCCCATGGGCGCCATCATCATTTCGACGCCGCAGGATCTTGCGCTTATTGACGCCATGCGCGCCATAAGCTTTTTCGACACGGCAAAGGTGCCCATCATTGGCCTGGTTGAAAATATGGCGGGATATTTGTGCCCGCATTGCGGCGAAATGAGCGATCCTTTCGGCTCCGGCGGGGCGGAGGCGGCGGCCAAGGAATTGGGCATTCCGTTTTTGGGGCGGATACCGCTCGACATCAAAATCCGCATAGAAAGCGACGCTGGCACGCCGCCGGCCTTAGGTGAAGGCCCAATCAGCGATGCCTATGCCGCGATTGCGCGGCAAGTGTCTGAATGGATCGATTCGCCGAAAGACAGCGCTGCATGAATAAACCGCCAGTGCCAAAGGACGGGTTTAGCCGCCGGAAGCTGCTGGTGGGCGGCGGCGTGGGTGTCGGGCTTTTGGTGGCGTGGGGACTTTGGCCGCGCCGTTATGCGCCAAACATGCCTGCTGCCAATGGCGAGCATCTTTTTGGCTCATGGTTAAAAATCGCGGAGGACGGCAAAGTGGTTGTTGCCATTCCGCAGAGCGAGTCGGGACAAGGTGTGTACACCGGACTGGCGCAGATCGTGGCGGGCGAATTGGGCGCCGACTGGCGCTCGGTCGCGGTGCAACCAGTATCGGCCGACCCGATCTTCGCCAACACGTTGCTGGCGCGCGAATGGTCGCCAGCATTCCTGCCCGAAAAAGTAGCGCTCGATACGGATGGTGGCCTTGTCGCGAGCAGCATCAACGAATTGGCAAGACGCGACATGTTTGTCGTGACCGGTGGATCATCTTCTATCCGGCAATTCGAAAAGCCCTGCCGCGAAGCGGGGGCAGCCGCGCGGACGTTATTGTGTCAGGCAGCGGCGGCGCGCTGGGACATTGCATGGGAGCAATGCCGAACCGAAAAGGGCTTTGTCCTGGCTGGCAAGCGGCGATTGTCCTTTGCCGAACTGGTGGTTGAGGCATCGGCGCTCGATTTGCCATCACCCATTCCGCTGAACCCATCACCACGAAACCGGTTGTCGGGACGCGATGCGCCTCGGCTTGATCTGTCGGCAAAAGTTGACGGCAGCGCCAGTTTTGCAGGTGACGTGCGCTTGCCAGACATGCTGTTTGCTTCTGTTCGGGCGGGGCCGGCGGGCGACACCAGCCTGTTGTCCGCAAATACCAAAGCAGCGCTTGCCATGCGCGGGGTGGTTCAGGTGGTGAAGACTGACAAATGGGTCGCCGCAGTCGCAAGCAACTGGTGGGCAGCCAATAATGCGCTTGATGCCATGTCACCCGTGTTCCGCACGAAAGGGCGGATGGCTGATAGCGCCGAAATTGCCCAGTCCTTGTCCAATGCGATTGCCAAAGGTCCCGGCTTTCGCGCGACCAGGATTGGCGATGTTGACGCCACTATGGCCCCTGAAACCGCGTCACGGATTTTCAAGGCAGATTATACGGTTGGCGCTGCCGTGCATGCACCTATTGAAACACGCACGGCGACGGCGGACTATCGGGGAGGACGTTTGCAACTGTGGCTTGCCACGCAAGCGCCGCATGCCGCGCGGTTGGCGGCGGCAGAGGCAATCGGGATCAGCGTCGATGATGTTGTCCACTATCCCGTCATGGCCGGCGGCAGTTTTGACCGCAATTTCGATAATAGCATTGCCGCGCAGATCGCCGTGATTGCAAAAGAAGTAGGTCGCCCCGTCCAATTGACATGGTCGCGGCCAGAGGATTTCATCCGCGATCATGTGCGCAGTCCAGCATTGGGTAGGCTTTCGGCGGCGATGAACGAGGATGGCGCAATTACCGGACTTGCCGTTCGGGTGGCGGCGGCATCGACCATGCGTGAGCTTGCCAATCGCATTGGCGGCCAATCGCCCGACGCAGCGCGCAAGACGGCCTCAGGTGAATTTGATGTTCTGGCAATCGATGGGGCGCAAATTCCGTATGCCATTCCCAACATCAGTATCGACCACTTCCCCGTGTCGATGCCGATGCCGACTGGCCCATGGCGTGGCTTGGCCAACAGCTACAACTGCTTTTTCGTTGAAGGATTTATCGACGAACTGGCGCATAAAGCGGGCGTTGAACCGCTGTCGTTCCGCATGCAGATGCTGGTTGGGCAGACACGTTTGGCCCGCTGCCTGACGGGTGTGGCGACCATGGCGGGCTGGGACGGCGGCGTGTCGGGCAGCGGGCGGGGAATTGCGTGTCACAGTATGCGCGGAAGCCATATCGCCGTAATCGTAACCGCGCGCACCAGCGAGACAGGCGTGCGCGTCGAACGGATCCATGCGATGGCCGATTGCGGCCGATTGATTAATCCGGACCTCGCACGCCAGCAAATTGAAGGCGGCATCGTTTTTGGTCTGGCACAAGCCTTGGGGGCCGCCACCGATTTTGAAAGCGGCCTTCCCACCGCACGGCGATTGCGCGATATTGATCTGCCGAAACTGGCGGATGTGCCGGAAATCACCGTTGAACTCGCCCGCAATGATGAAGCGCCGGGCGGCGCGTCTGAATTGGGCGTGCCAGCGGTGGCGCCTGCCATTGCCAACGCACTTTTTTCCGCAGCCGGGATAAGGCTGCGTGAACTACCTTTATTGTCCAGAGGACTATGATGACATTACCAAGTGATCACCCCCCCGTGGCAACGCCAAAAATTGGCGTCTTGCTTGTGAATTTGGGGACCCCAGACGCGCCGACAACACCAGCGGTGAAGCGCTATCTAAAACAGTTTTTGTCCGACCGCCGGGTTGTAGAAATTCCGCCGCTCATCTGGCAGCCGATCTTGCGCACCTACATTCTGAACACACGTCCGCAGAAATCCGCCGAGGCGTACGCAAAAGTGTGGACCGAAAAGGGTTCGCCGCTTGCTTTTTTCACGGCTGGACAAGCAGAAGCGTTGCAGGAGCGTATGGGTAATAGCGCCGATGTCCGCTATGCCATGCGCTACGGCAACCCGTCGGTTGCTGACCAGCTTGCCGCGATGAAGACGGCAGGTTGCAACCGCATATTGATCGCGCCAATGTATCCGCAATATTCAGGTGCCACCACCGGAACTGTGCTGGATGAGGCTTATGCCGCGTTGACGGCGATGCGCTGGCACCCTGCCATCCGCACGCTGCCCGCTTACCATGATGACGCGGCCTATATCGGTGCGTTGAAGACCTCGATTGAGACCTCGCTGGCAGCGCTTGATTTTGAACCTGATGCCATTGTCATTAGTTTTCACGGGATGCCCGAACGCACATTGCAGTTGGGCGATCCCTATCACTGCCATTGCCAGAAATCGGCACGATTGCTGTCCGAGGCTATGGGACGTGATCTGGTAGTCAGCTTCCAGTCGCGCTTTGGTCGGGCAAAATGGCTTGAGCCAGCGACTGACGATACGCTAATGCGTCTGGCCCGCGAAGGTACCAAGAAGGTCGCGATTTTTGCGCCAGGGTTCTCCGTCGACTGCCTCGAAACGCTTGAGGAACTGGCCATGCAGGGGCATGAGCAGTTTGAAGAAGAAGGCGGCACGCATTACGCGTATCTGCCATGCTTGAACGACAGCGATGTCGGTATGGACATGGTCGAAACGATCATGCGGCGTGAACTGGCTGGCTGGATTTAGCTTCTTTTCCAGCCACCTGCTATATTTTCCAAACTAACGTTTACGGCAACTTGCGCTTGCGCGCAGGCGCATTAATCATCGTAAAAAATATGGAACGAGGAGAGTGGTGCATGACACGAGTTGCAGTGGTGACTGGAGGAACCAGAGGTATTGGCGAGGCGATTAGCCTGAAACTGCAAGAAAAAGGCAGGCTTGTCATCGCCAATTACGGCGGCAATGACTCGGCCGCCAAAGCCTTTTCGGAACGTACCGGTATTGCGGTGCAAAAGTGGGACGTAGGCGACCATAAAAGCTGTATCGACGCTTGCGCCGCAATCGAGGCGGAATACGGACAGATTGACATCATGGTGAACAATGCGGGCATCACCCGTGACGCCACTATGGTGAAGATGACCTTTGAACAATGGGACGAAGTAATTCGGGTTGACCTGACTGGCTGTTTCAACATGGCAAAAGCAGTGTTTGCCGGCATGCGCGAGCGCAAATGGGGCCGCATCGTCAACATCGGCTCCGTCAATGGCCAAGGCGGACAAATTGGACAGGTGAACTATGCCGCTGCCAAATCCGGGATCCACGGATTCACAAAATCACTGGCGGCAGAGGGCGCGCGTTATGGCGTGACTGCGAACGCTATCGCGCCAGGCTATATCGGCACTGAAATGCTATCGACGATCCCAGAAAATGTGATGGAGAAGATTGTCGCACAGATTCCCGTTGGCCGCCTTGGGCAGCCCGAAGAAATCGCGCGCGGCGTTGAATTCCTCACCAGCGACAATGCAGGGTTTATCACCGGATCGACTTTGTCGATCAACGGTGGCCAGCACATGTATTAATGGCGCGTCAGGCTTGAGCGACATTTATCACCCGCCCGTTAAGCGTAGCATGACCGTGGCCGGGCACCAGACGTCGATCAGTCTTGAGCCGCTGTTTTGGGAGAGGTTGCGTGCAGCCGCGGAGGCAGACGGCCTGCCAGTCAACGCCGTGGTCGCGCAGATTGATGTCGCGCGGCTCGAATCAGATACACCATGTGGCTTAGCAAGTGCCATCCGGCTTTGGCTTATGGCACGCCCATAAAAAAAGTACCGCCACATACGTGATGTGGCGGTACGTATAACTTCTTGGAACTAACGAAACTTCCAAAAGGCTTCATTTAACTTTCGGTCACAGGTGAACGTCGCGGGCCGATTAAAGACTGGCAAAGGGTACCAAAACAACGTGCCTCAATATGGAGGGGGGTTTATGAAGCACATCTTGTCTTCAAGCCTGCGCCGCTGACCTGAGCAATCCTTTTGCCTGTTGATGCGAAGAAGTGAAATACCGCATATGCCCTGTAGTTGAGGACAAATAAAATTCCGTCAAAGTCCTGCTTCGACAGCAATTCTCACCGCGTCGGCGGCGTTTGAGGTTGAAAGCTTTTTAAACATCAACATGCGGTGCATTTGAACCGTTTTTTCACTTAGTGATAAACGGTAAGCTATTTGTTTTGTTCGGAAACCACGAGCCATTTGTTGTAAGATTTCGCGTTGACGCGGCGATAGACGGTCCACAATTTGGGCCGCTTTCTGTTGTCGTACAAGGCCAATACTTTCTTCCTCGGGCAACACTTCGATCTGTGATCCAACGAAGAGCTCAAGCTTGCCTTCATCGTCAAACAAAGGCGCAATCATCACTGCGTTGCGAAAAGGCGACCCGTCTTTGCGGTAATTTATGAGTTCGGCCAGCGCAGGGCGTTGTCCGTAGACCGCGGTGCGCAATTTTTCGGTCTGGCCATTTTCAGTGTCGGGGCCGCGCAAGAAACGGCAGTTGCGTCCAATAACCTCCGATTCGTCATACCCAGTCAACATGCAGAACGCAGCGTTGACGGCAATGAGGGGATTATCAGCCTTGGTAGGGTCGCTAACGACCGTTGCAATTGGGCTAAACCGAATCGATTCCAAAACCGGATGCCGGCTGGTTGCAACGGGGGGAGGAGATACATCGAGTGTCACTTGGACCGAAGATGCCGCAAAAATGTCATTCTGGCAATAGGTGCTTCGTTACATTATCTCGAATGTAACGGAATGTTTCATTCCGCGCCGACCCGTTCAACGTCAGCACCTACCAATTGAAGCTTCTCCTCAAGCCGTTCGTAACCGCGATCGAGGTGATACAGGCGACTGACATGAGTCTCGCCCTCTGCGACGAGGCCAGCGATGACAAGGCTCATCGATGCGCGAAGGTCGGTTGCCATAACGGGGGCACCAGTCAGCTTCTTGACGCCATGGACAATCGCCGTGCGGCCCTTGGTCTCGATATGCGCGCCCATTCGGTTGAGTTCGGGCACATGCATGTAGCGGTTTTCAAATATCGTCTCAGTCAGCACGCTAGCGCCGTCGGCCATGCAGAGCATTGCCATGAATTGCGCCTGCATATCGGTGGCGAATCCGGGATAGGGCGCAGTTGAAATAGTAAGTGGCTTCAGCTTGCCGTCGGACGACACGCGAATTCCGGTGCCAGTATCTTCGACCGTCACACCAGCCTGACGCAGTGCATCAAGCGTCGCGTCCATCTCGCTGGCTTTTGCACCAACGAGCTCGACATCGCCGCCAGTGATAGCGGCAGCGCAGGCGTAGCTGCCGGCTTCGATTCGGTCGCTCATGACGCGATAGGTCGCGCCATGCAGGCGGTCCTTACCTTGGATGATGAGGTCAGACGTGCCGATGCCTTCAATTTGCGCGCCCATCGCGACGAGCATATTGCACAGGTCCACAATTTCCGGCTCGCGTGCCGCATTGTGCAAGACGCAAGTACCCTTGGCGAGGCTGGCGGCCATCAGGGCGTTTTCAGTGGCGCCCACGGATACCACAGGGAAGGTGTAAGTGCCGCCTGGAATACCCTTTTTCGCGATGGCTTTGACATAACCTGCGGCTACTTCGATTTCGACCCCGAACGCCTCAAGCGCCTTGAGGTGAAGGTCTATCGGACGATTGCCGATCGCACATCCGCCGGGCAGCGAAACCGTCGCCTCACCAGCGCGGGCCAGCATCGGGCCAAGCACCAAGATGGACGCGCGCATTTTGCGGACGAGATCATAAGGCGCGACGTTGCTGGTGATCCGCGTCGCTTCCAACGTCATCACGCGCCCAAAATCTTCAGGCCGCGATCCGGCAACCGTCGTCGAAATGCCGAACTGGTTCATCAGATGCTGGAACCCGTCAATATCCGCCAGACGCGGCAAATTGCGTAAAGTCAGCGGCTCATCCGTCAAAAGAGCGCAGGGGATCAGCGTCAATGCGCTATTCTTTGCACCCGAAATGGGAATTTTGCCCTTTAGTGCGTTGCCGCCACGTACGATTATCTTATCCATCGCAGCGTATTTAGCGGGAATTAGAAGCGGCGCAACTTAGGATTTGGTGAGTTCCGCCTCAACTTGTCCAAGCCGTTCCTTGCCCCAGAACATATCCTCCCCCACAAAGAAGGTCGGTACCCCAAATGCGCCGCGTTTTGCGGCTGCTTCGGTGTTGGCCATTAGTTCAGCTTTCACCTCGGGATCGTCTGCCAAAGAGAGCAAAGCTAAGCTGTCGAGGCCAGCCTTGTCGAGGACTTCGCGTACAATCTGGGCGTCGCTCATGTCTGCGCCATCTTCCCACATAGCCGCCATGACTGCATCGACATAAGGCGCAAAGCACCCGAGCCGCTGGGCAGCAACGGCCCCACGCATCAGGTATAATGAGTTGATGGGAAAACGCGGGTTCATCTTGAATGGTAGCGCATGCGTTTTCACGAAGCGGTCAAACTCCAGCATTTCGTAATTTCGCTTCGCTGGCGTATCGGCGAAGCGCAGCATCGGTGCCTGGTTGTTCGTCAGTTTGAACAGGCCGCCCAGCAGGATCGGCACATAGATGACTTGCGTACCTGTACGGGCGCAAAGGTCAGGCAACATCTTGTGCGCCAAATAACTATTGGGTCCGCCAAAATCGAAGAGAAATTCAAATCGTTCGGCCATCAGAAGCTCTCCGACCACGGACGCAGGTCCATTTCATGCGTCCAGGCGCTGCGGTGCTGCTTGTGCAAGGCGACATATTGCAGCGCGATGGCATCGGGCGACAATATCCCGTCTGCGGCCTTCGCTGCGTCAAAATCGGGGCGGATACCCCGGATGAATGCAGTATCGATGCCGCCGTCGATGATCACATGCGCCACATGGATGTTCTGTGGCCCAAGCTCCCGCGCCATCGATTGCGCCAACATGCGCAAAGCACCTTTTGCGCCGGAAAAGGCGGAGAAGCCTTGGCCGCCGCGGATGCTGGCCGTTGCACCTGTAAAAATGATAGTGCCCGATTGGCGCTCGACCATCCTGCGCGCAGCCTCACGCCCCATCAGAAAACCAGCAAATGCCGCCATTTCCCAAACCTTGCGGTACACTTGTGCGGTCATATCGAGCACGGAGAAATT
>JANPKN010000121.1:0-9687 GCA_031426075.1 Sphingomonadaceae bacterium | reverse complement strand
GGCTTTTGCCAGTTCACCAAAAGCCTCGCATGCTTCGGCGGTCTTCCCGAGGTCGGTCAAAGCCGAGCCCAAGAAAAAGAGGCTTTCCGGAGCGCGCTCACCGCGCGGATCGGCCTTGTAATTGTCATAAAAAACCTTGACCGCAGTCGCTGGTTTCTTGTCATCCAGCCAGGCGCGACCAAGCAAATTACGCGCAAAACTGGCACGCTTATGTTTCGGGAACTTGGCAATGGTCTCCTCAAGCGTCGCCTGCGATTCCGGGTAGAATTTGGCTTCCCACAAGCGATAGCCGTAATTGTAACCATCTTCAAATGCGTCGCCGGTGGCAGGGCGATCAATAGCGGCAACCGCTGCAACGCGCGCCGGATTCGGTTTGGCAGTCAACGCAGCGTTCGACGTAATCACAACCGGTTTTGGCTTGGGTGTCGGCGTTATCGCTGCAGGGGCAGGCGAGCCTGCAGGCAGGACAGTAGGCACAGAGGGTGCGGTTTGAGTAGCCAACTGCGTTTCGATCACTTTCAACCGGCCTTCAAGGCCACGCATGTTGTTGCCCTGCAATTCAACCTGTCCGGTTAACGTCGCAAGCTGCGCCTCCAGTGCATCTACCCGCGCAGTAAGATCAACGGTTGCAGTAGTTGAGCTCGTCGTGGATCTCGGCGCTGTCTGCGATTGGATATCAGGCTCTCCAAATTTGCCTGCGCCATTGGGAAAAACCTGCCGCTGAACCGCGCGCATTTCCTTTTCGAGTTTGCCGACGCGCCCGTCGATATTCGCGTCTTGTGCCAGTGCGGGTGTGCTGAGTGCCAAAGCTGCACTGCTGATCATGGCGAGCCGAAAATTCATTGGGTTACTTCCCTTTACCAAAATTTGACGGCGTATAGCTCACTGCAAACCTGCAATAAAGGCCCATCGCTGCATGTCAGTGTAAACAAATTGAAATTGATCGGAAATTTCGCGCGCGCCAGCTGATCTCAAGATGCAGTGTTCGCTGGTTCGCGTGCGCGGGCCTGCAAATCTTGTGCACTAATGCCGACATCAGCAACGGTTTTGTCCGGCGCACCAAGTGGGGGGACCAATTTGCCATCAACGGTAATATCCAGTGCCTGTGGACGACCGGTCACTATCATCGGTTTGTTCGCATCCTTCGGAACAGTAAAAGTATCGCCCGCCACCATTTCCTGTTCGAACAAGCGTTTTTGGTCTGCATCGTAAACCTTGACCCACACATTGCCAGTTGCGGTCAAAACTACTGTGCCATTTCCACTGACAGTTCCCACCGAACCGGACGCTGCCGGTGACGGGGCTTCGGTGGGTGACGCCACTGACGTTTGCGGAGCGGGAGCCGCCGGTGTCAACGTATAGCTTCGGAACAGCAAATAAGCCGCCAACCCAACCGCTGCAATCGCTGCAGCTGTCCATGCTAGTGTTTTGGATGGCACGCGTGCTGGATCGGCTGGCTCGTAATTCTGAAGCGGCGCTTGGTATCCTTCATGCCCGCTGCGCAAAAGTTCGGCACGCAATGCATTGACCATCGCAATTTCGTCCAGATCAACGGCACGCGCATAAGACCGTACAAAACCAACCGTGTAGGTCTGACCAGGGAGAGCGCCAAATTCGGACTGCTCAATTGATTCCAGATGGCGCGTTGGAACGCGTGTTTTGGCGGCAAGATCTGCGAGACTGATATTGAGCCGTTCCCGGGCGACCTTTAATTGTTCGCCAACGGTCCTTGCGACTTCATCAACAGAGGGAGTTTCATCCACTGCATTCTCCACGACCCGATTCCCCGCCTCTGTGTGCAGTCACGTGACTAATGAGCATCTCAGCAGCAATGTCAACGTTGATTGCGGCGTTTCATCATTTAAAAACAAGCTTTTTAGCCCGTTTCGATACCTTGTTTGATCGCCCATGCGGTCAGTGTTTCGCGTAGATTTTCCGTCGGGCTATTGAGCAGTTCTTCCATCTTCGCACGGACCTCGGCGTGGTTGGTGGAGCGTATCATTGCCTTGATGGGTCCAACGGCCGCTGGCGTGATCGATAACCGGTGAATGCCGATCCCAATCAGTGCGAGCGCCTCAAGCGTTCGGCCACCCATTTCACCGCACACCGCGACGTCAACTTCATGCCCTTCGGTCGCTTGAACGACGCGTCGGATAAACCGCAGGATGGCGGGGCTCAGCCAATCATAACGCTCGGCCAGTCGCGGGTCGGCGCGGTCGGCTGCAAACAGGAACTGCGTCAGGTCATTCGTGCCTATCGACAGAAAATCAATCTTTGGCAGCAGGATGTCCAGCATTTCGGCTAAAGCCGGAACCTCAAGCATGGCGCCATAACGTATTTTGTTCGGCAGTACTTTTTTCTGCCGGGTCAAATACGCAATCTGCCCGTCGAAAATGGCCTTTGCCGCGTCAAATTCCCATGGTTCGGACACCATAGGAAACATGACATTTAATGTGCGGCCTGCAGATGCTTCGATCAATGCGCGCGCCTGCGCTTTCATCAATCCGGCGTGATCAAGCGACAGCCGAAGCGCACGCCAGCCCAACGCCGGGTTTTCCTCTTCGCTTGTTTCATCCTTGAGATAAGGTAGCGCCTTGTCACCGCCGATATCAAGTGTGCGGAAGATGACTGGCTTGTCGCCGGCTGCGTCCATTACATCGCGGTAAAAACGCTGCTGTCGCTCGCGTTGCGGTAAGGTTGCGGAAATCAGGAATTGGAATTCTGTCCGGAACAGGCCAACGCCTTCCGCGCCTGTGGTCGCCAACGCAGACATGTCATCGCGCAAGCCGGCGTTGATCATCAGCGTGACTGGAACACCGTCGCTTGTGATGGATGCCTCGTCCCGCATTGCGGCGTAGCGCGCTTTTTTCTTTTGCCGGTCGACAAGGTCGTGCTGGAAAATCTCTTCTGCCGCAGATGACGGCCGCACGATGACACTTTTGTCATCGGCGTTCAGCAAAAGCATGTCCCCATCACGCACTTTGTGGCGAATGCCACGTACCCGGCCAAGAACCGGAATCCCCATGGCGCGCGCAACAATCACCACATGCGCGGTGAGCGAGCCCTCCTCCAAGACCACTCCGCGCAGCCGCCGTTTGTCATATTCGAGCAATTCGGCTGGACCCAGATTGCGCGCAATCAGGATCGAGTCCCGTTTCAACCCAAGCTGTGCCGCCGTGCTCATTTGCCCAGAAACAATCCGCAGTAACCGGTTCGACAGGTCTTCCAGATCATGCATGCGATCTGCAAGCAGTGCATCGTCAATCTGCCGCATCCGCATGCGCGTGCGTTGTTGTACGCGTTCAATCGCGGCCTCAGCAGTCAGGCCGCTGTCGATGGCCTCATTGATTCTGCGGCTCCAGCCTTCGTCATATGCAAACATCTTGTAGGTCGCGATGACCTCTTCGTGCTCGCCGCCCGTACCGAAATCAATCTGGCTCGCCATGCGGTCGATTTGCTCGCGCATTTTGTCAAACGCAGAATAAACACGCTGCCGCTCTGCTTCGACATCCTCAGCCACAGTATGTTCAATACGCACATTCGGTTGGTGGAAAATGGCGACACCAGCGGCAGCGCCCTTGACGAGGGGCAATCCGGTCAGGCTAATCGTGCCCGTCTCATTGCTGCCACGCGCGCTTGGTTCGTCAATCAAGTCGGCATTGGCAATCAGTTCCGACAGCACCATGGCGACGGTCTGAAGCGCCTCAATCTCGACCTCTTCATATTTGCGTGGTTCAACATGCTGGACAGCAAGTACGCCGACCGCGCGTTCTGATCGGACGATTGGCACGCCGGCAAAGCTATGAAAACGTTCTTCGCCGGTTTCCGGCACATAGCGGAAATTGGGGTGGGCCGCCGCTTCATCCAAGTTCAGCGTTTCGACATTTTCCGCGATGGTACCAACTAGACCTTCGCCCAGTCCCAATCGCGTTATGTGGACAGCCGCCTGGTTCAATCCGCGCGTAGCGAACAATTCAAGCGCACCGTCGCGCAACAAGTAAATCGAGCACACCTCGCTTGAAAGCGCCTCACCGATAATGTTGACCACATGGTTCAACTTACCTTGGGCGTGGTTTTTGGAGGCCATCACCTCGTGAAGACCAGTCAGAATATTGCGGGCGGAACGGGTAGCGCTTTCCATAAACTGCACCTAGCAGAGACGTTCAAGGCAAGCGATACCCTGCTTGAAATTATTCGTAGTCAGCTAGTTAAGGGAGATTCTTGAACCAGGACGTCTTTTAACTGCAATTTCTGTTTCTTCAGACTAAGGATAATACTGCTGTCGGGAAAGGGTCTGCTTTCCTCGCGCTCCAGCTTTTGATCAAGTTCGGCGTGTTTGTTACGAAGCGCGGACAGATGATTATTATTCACATCATTCTCCTTCAGTCTAAGACTCGACGATCTGAACCTCGGAGTTAATCACGAAATGAAATCCAAGTCTTGTCGATAATTATCGATCCAGCCTGTTAGAAAAACAACTCTCGGCAAAGCGCCCGTTTTTTAACGATGACTTGTTTGCCGCAGTCTGGTTAGAAAGGGGCCATGAATGATGACGGATATCAGCAACAGCTTGAGCAATTGAAGATTGAGCATCGCGATCTCGACGATGCCATTCGGGCGCTTATGGCGCAGGCATTGGTTGACCAACTGCAAATCGCCCGACTCAAAAAGAAAAAACTGATTTTAAAAGACCGCATCATGCGTCTTGAAGACCAATTGGTGCCGGACATCATTGCTTAGGTGAACGGAAGGCTTCGAATCAAAGTTTACATTTGCTTGACTGCCGTTCCATACCGGCACAATTGGCAATTACGAGTGATATACGACTTTTTCGCTAACATTTAGCGTCGGGTTATGTCATAGAAAACCATGGAAAATATGCGTCTAGAACTGACCCCTCTATTGCTCGATTCGCTCTATACTGAGGCGATGTTGTTGGCGGATGAGGCGCGTCATTGTTTTGACCGCAACCAGACATCATGCCATCCCTCGCCAGAAATCTCTGTCGCATTTTCCTGTGAATCGCTGAAAGTGACAACCCGGTTGATGCACTGCATCGCGTGGCTGTTGAACCAGAAAGCACTGCGTGCTGGCGAAATTACCCAGGAAGTTGCCGATAGCGACGCGAAGGATCTGGGCTACGCTCCAGTCAGTGATGGTCCGCAAGTGGCGCGTTTTCCGCTCGAGGCACAAAAGCTGATTGCTGCAAGCGAAGAGCTTTATTATCGCCTGCATCGTTTCAGTGGGCAAATGCGCGTGCAGACCACTTTGGTATCAGAGCCGCTGGCCATGCGCGAACGGCTTCGTTCGTCCTTTTAAGCATCAAATTGCAGGCTAGCGAGGCGAGCATATAATCCGCCTGCCGCGCTTAAGGTCACATGGTCGCCTTCTTCCACTATTCTGCCCTGATCCATGACGATAATACGGTCCGCCGAACGCACAGTCGCTAGCCTGTGCGCAATGACGATGGTGGTGCGTCCCACCATCAAGCGCTCAAGCGCGTCCTGAACGAGCTTTTCGCTTTCGGCATCTAGGGCGCTGGTTGCTTCATCAAGCAGCAAGATGGGAGAATCGCGCAGCAAAGCGCGGGCGATTGCCAGACGCTGCCGCTGACCGCCCGATAGGCGCGCGCCGCCTTCGCCGAGATAAGTTTCGAGCCCTTCGGGTAACTCACGCAGGAAACCTGCCGCATTTGCCTTTTCCGCAGCCGCCCAGATCGCCTCATCGCTCGCGTCCCATTGGCCGTAGCGCAGATTGTCCCGTGCGGATGCTGCGAACAAAACAGTGTCCTGCGGCACCAACGATATCCGCTGCCGGAATTCGGCCGGGTCCGCACTGGTCAGCGCTACCCCGTCAATGCGCACTGTGCCAACTTCAGGGTCGTAAAATCGTTCTGCCAATTGAAACAATGTCGATTTGCCTGCGCCCGATGGCCCCACAACAGCGACGGTTTCGCCCGGCGATACTTTCAGGTTGAAATCGTCAAGCGCGGCGACTTCAGGTCGGGTAGGATAGCGGAAGCGGACATGCTGGAATTCCAATTGCCCACGCGCAGGTGGCATGACAACCGGGCTGGTTGGTGGCGCGATCTCCGGCACCTCATTCAGCAACTCTGCCAATCGCGACGCCGCTCCCGATGCACGCACCAAGTCACCATATACTTCGGTCAATGCCCCGAACGAGCCAGCAACAAGTGCGCCGTACAAAACAACCGCAAACAAAGTACCTGAAGATATGACACCATCTTTAACTTGGTCGGTGCCTTCCCAAACGAGCATTGTGATGCCGCCAAATATCAATGCCATCACCAGCGCCGTTAGAAATGCCCGGAGTCGGATACGTTTTTTGGCGGCATTGAACGTGCCTTCCACAGCGTCAGCAAACCGCACGCCTTCGCGGCTTTCTTGGCCAAAGGCCTGCACGATTTTGATTGCGCCAAGCGCTTCTGAAATGATGGTGCCAACGCTGGCGACATTATCCTGGCTTGTACGCGATGCCTTTTCCAAGCGACGACCCAGAAAGACGATCGGCAATACAACGACGGGAATTCCCGCGAGCAGCCAGATGGTAAGACTTGGCGCGAGGCCGAACAGCAAGGTCACGCCGCCTATGCCTATAAAAATATTGCGGAGCGCAACCGACACTGTGGTGCCAACAATCTGTTCGATAATCGCGGTGTCTGCGGTCATGCGGCTGGCGATTTCGCCGGGCCTGTTTTCTTCGAAAAAACGCGGGGCCAAGCGCAACAAATTTTGCTGCACCGCTACACGGATGTCGCCAACGACGCGTTCGCCCAACCAGCTGACGAAGTAAAAGCGGAATGCCGTCGACACGCCGATGATAACAACGATGCCGAGCAGCAAATAGAAATAAGGCGCGGGATCGCCGCCATTTTTGACAAAGCCTTCATCGATAATCAGGCGCAGGCCGTAAGGGATGGCAAGTGTCGACGCCGCCGCCGCAACCAGCGCCAGTAGCGCATAGGTAATCTGGCGGGGATATCGGATTGTAAAATGTCCGATCATCCGCAGACTGCCGAAATTGAGCTTTGGCTTGGCCGGAGCCGCTTCTGGTGTCTCAGCTGCAGTCACGGTCTGAACATCGGTAATATCGTTTGTCATGGCGACCGCCTAGCAGTGCGCAGATGCGGTAACAATCCGCCACGGATCGTGCTTGCGCTTTTCCTATGGTGCAATGCACAATAAATGCCTAAAGCCGCATGCAATTGCGGCAGAATTCCGTCGACGCAGATATTAAAGGCCTGAATATGCTTTATACCGGATATGACCTTCAACGTGGCTGGCTTGCAGGCGCAGGTTGGGTTGCCCAAAAACAGGCCGAATGGCTGAGCACGCTTCCTTCGCCGTTTAATTATGGCGGAATGGCACCTGTAGCCGCCTCCGCGCTTGAGGTTTTTGCCCATTCCGTATTGCCACGTGGGAAGCCGGCCTTTGGGCTCAATGAAGTCGTCATCAACGGCAAAACCTTGGCGGTTCAGGAAGAAAATGTCGCACGCAAGCCGTTCGGCCAACTGAAGCGCTTCGTCTATGAAGGCAGCAGCGAAAAGCCGCGACTTCTCATATGTGCACCCATGTCCGGCCATTTTGCGACACTGCTGCGCGGCACGGTGGAGCGCATGATGGTCACGCATGACGTTTACATCACCGACTGGAAAGACGCGCGGGATGTGCCGCTGACCGGCGGCGGTTTCGATCTTGAAACCTATATTGATTACCTCATTGAGTGGCTTGAATTTCTTGGCCCGGATGCGGGCGGACGCGGTGCGCACATGCTCGCCGTTTGCCAACCGTCGGTACCCGCTTATGCAGCCGCAGCAGTGATGGCAGCAAAGGAACATCCGCTGCGTCCCCGCACGTTGACGATGATGGGTGGCCCAATCGATACCCGCGAAGCCCCAACAGCCGTGAACAACCATGCGACCAAACGGCCACATGAATGGTTCGTGCAAAATGTGATCGCGACTGTGCCGGCTTATTACAAAGGCTCGGGCCGCCGCGTATATCCCGGCTTCCTGCAGCTTTCAGGCTTCATGTCGATGAACCTTGGCAACCATATGAAGAGCCATTGGTCGATGTTCTCTGACATCGTCAAAGGTGACGGCGAAGGCGCAGACCGGCACAAGGAATTTTACGACGAATATCGCGCGGTGTGCGACATGACGGCGGAATTCTATCTGCAAACCGTCGATACGGTGTTCCAACGCCATTTGTTGCCGAAGGGCGAATTCAACTATCGCGGTAAGCTGGTTAATCCGGCCGCCATCGTCGATATTGGCTTACTTGCGATCGAAGGTGAGCGCGATGACATCAGCGGATTGGGCCAGACCAAGGCTGCTTTGAACATTGCGACTGGCTTGCCTGAGGCGTTCAAAAAATATCACATGGCGCCAGAAGTCGGCCATTATGGCATTTTTAACGGCAGCAAATGGCGTGAAAAAATCGCGCCAGTTGTTGAAGACTGGATCTCCAGCCATAATTGAGTGGCAAAATGTCCGCCGTTAA
The DNA here is from genome assembly GCA_031426075.1 of Sphingomonadaceae bacterium. GTDB lineage: Bacteria > Pseudomonadota > Alphaproteobacteria > Sphingomonadales > Sphingomonadaceae > Sphingorhabdus_B. The sequence goes on along the minus strand of JANPKN010000121.1, from coordinate 1,165 downwards.
CGGGCACTGCCTAATAGGTTTTAGCGGCGCGCGGTTTTCTGCGATGTTCCAGCGATGACCTTGCGTATTACTGCCGTCGTCGAACGCTGGCCAGTGGATGGCCATTTCACCATCGCGCGCGGTGCCAAGAAGTTTGTCGACTTGCTGGTGGTCGCAGTTAGCGATGGCACGCATATTGGCTATGGCGAGGGCACCGCGATCTATTATGGCGGTGAGACAGCTGAAAAATGCTTAGGGCAGGTCGAGCGCGTCTCTGACGAACTTGCGGCGCACCCGGTTGCGATAGCCCGCGCGATGTTACAATCCCGCCTTCAACCCGGCGCGGCGCGCAACGCGCTTGATTGTGCGTTTTGGGATTTGGAGGCCAAGCAGACCGGACAGGCGCTTTGGCAATTGATCGGCATGCCATCTCCGCCCGTGCCGTTGGAGACAGCCTTCACAATATCCTTGGGTGCGCCGGAAGCGATGCATACCGATGCACGAAGCGCTGCGGATAATAGCTATGCCCTGCTGAAGCTTAAATTAAACGGTGAAGCTGACCGCGAACGCGTTGCAGCGGTTCGAGCCGGTGCACCCAAGGCCCGCATCATTGTTGACGCCAATGAAAGCTGGGGCGCGATTGATATTGTTGCTGAGGCCGAGGCGTTAAAGAGCCTTGGCGTCGCGATGATAGAACAACCCTTGCCCGCAGGACAGGACGCTGCGCTTGCAACCATATCTGCGCCGTTGCCGATTTTTGCCGATGAAAGCTGCCATATTGCCGCGGACGTCGCTCGACTCGCGGAACTATATCAGGGCGTGAACATCAAGTTGGATAAGGCAGGGGGTCTGACGGAGGCACTGGCGCTCCGTAAGGCGGCTGAGAACGCAAAGATGGAGGTCATGGTCGGTTGCATGCTGTCGACCAGTCTTGCCATTGAGCCAGCCTTCCTGGTGGCTCAGATGGCATCTTGGGTCGACCTCGACGGGCCAGCGTTGTTACTGAATGATCGGCCGGGCGGGTTCGTCTTTTCAAACGGACACCTGACCCCGGCCTGAGCGCTTACAAGGTAACGTGTGCGACCTTGTCTTTATAATCCTGTTTCGGATCGATACCCATCAACATCTTGATGCCAGCAACCATGCTTGATGCATCAATCCAGATTTCGGCGTTTTCGGGGTCGAG
>JANPKN010000120.1:0-10121 GCA_031426075.1 Sphingomonadaceae bacterium | reverse complement strand
AGCCGCCACGGCCCAAGGTCGTGATGCGGTTGTCGTCGGTCAGCCCCTGAAACCCGGGAATGACCGCGATATTCCCAGCCTTCATCGACGCAAGCAATGCGTCGGTATCAATCGACCCAATCCGCGCCTTGGCATGGGCATCGTCGGTGTGGATCGGCATTTGCCAGCCAAGCCAGCTGCGCGCTTCGCAACCAAGCGCTTGCAGCGTAATCGCCAGCAGGCCAGCGGTAATTTGCTCGCCGGCGGCCACGACCACGTCATATTCTGCTGGGTCGTAAAGCGCATTTGCCTCACGGCAAAAATTGACCAGACGATCGGTGTCGCCAGCCATGGCCGAAACGACGACCGCCACCTCGTCCCCACGCTCGGCTTGACGCTTGACCAATTGGGCAACTCGGCGGATGCGTTCGGTGCCGGCCATCGACGTGCCGCCAAATTTCATTACAATGCGCGCCATGAAAACCTTCAATATTCGCTATATTACAATCGCGCGCACTGATAGGGACAGGATATGACAAACGCAAGCTTGCCCACGACAATTAACGCCTCCGAAGCCGCGCACTTTGGCGCGCTTGCCGCCGAATGGTGGGATCCGAAGGGCAGCTCTGCCATGCTGCACAAGCTGAACCCAGTGCGGTTGCGCTTCATCCGGACTGCGGTTGATGCGCATTTTGACAGCGACGGAAAATCGCGCCATCCGCTGGCGGGCAAAACGGCGCTGGACGTAGGTTGCGGCGCCGGATTGCTGTGCGAACCGCTCGCACGGCTTGGCGGGAATGTTACTGGTGTGGATGCTGCCCCTGAGAATATTGAGGCGGCAAAGGCGCATGCGGGGTTGTCTGGTCTTTCAATAAACTACCGCGCTGGCGAGATCGCTGCGCAGGGCCTTGACCAATTCGACGTCGTCACATGCATGGAAGTAATTGAGCATGTTATCGACCCAGCAGCCTTTGTTGCGGAGTTGGTTCGTCACCTAAAGTCCGATGGGTTGTTGTTGCTTTCGACGCCCAATCGCACGGCTGCATCGCGTGTGTTTCTGGTAGAGGCCGCCGAACGGCTTGGCCAAGTCCCGCGCGGTACGCATGATTGGAACAAGTTCCTAACGCCCGAGGAACTGACGGCGGTGCTTGAAACTGCGGGATTGGAGGTCGTGGACATGAAGGGCATCGCTTTTTCACCGATGTCCGGACTGCATTTGAGCGACAATATGGCGCTGAATTATATATTGAGCGCGCGCTTGCGGGGATCATAACCGACGACTTTGTTATCTTTAGTCATATCCCGTATCGGCATATTGGTCATCGGCGAGGTCACTAAAGCGCGTGATTTTCGCTTCGAATTTCATGCGAACACGGCCCGTCGAACCGTGCCTTTGCTTGGAAATGATAAGTTCTGCGACGCCGTGGATTCGTTCCATTTTTTCGTTCCACGCTTCAAATGCTGGCGTGCCCTCATCGGGTTTTTTCATCAGCTCATAATAATCTTCACGATAGACGAACCACACCATATCGGCGTCCTGCTCGATTGAACCAGACTCGCGCAAATCGGACAGCATCGGCGTCTTGTCTTCGCGCTGTTCGACCGCACGGCTAAGCTGCGACAGCGCAACAACTGGGATGCTGAGTTCCTTCGCCAGTGTCTTCAGGCCCCGGCTGATCTCCGAAATTTCGTTGACGCGGTTGTCGTTCGCGCGGCTTGAGCCCTGAAGCAGTTGCAAATAGTCAACCACGATCAGGCCAATCCCATGCCGACGTTGCAATCGGCGGGCCCGGGTGCGTAACGCGGCGATCGTCAGCGCGGGCGTATCGTCAATGTAAAGCGGCAATTCCTGCAATTCGCGGGATGCGCGCGACAGCTCGCGGAAATCTTCACGTGAAATTTTACCCATACGCAGCAGTTCGGAGCTGATCCCCGATTGTTCGGCCAAGATACGGGTCGCGAGCTGGTCCGCGGACATTTCGAGGCTGAAAAACGCGACCTTTGCACCGGACCCCTTGGATTCTTCGATGCCGTCTTCACGCTCGCGGACCCAGCGTCGTGCCGCGTTGAACGCGATATTGGTGGCAAGCGAGGTTTTACCCATGCCTGGACGTCCAGCCAGAATCACAAGGTCGGAATTGTGCAAACCGCCGCATTTGGCGTTGATGCTGCTAAGGCCTGTGGTGACGCCCGAAAGGCTGCCACCTGAATTTAGCGCCTTCTCAACATTTTTGATCGCCTCGGTCGACGCCTGCAAAAAGCTCTTCATCGAGCCGGTTTCGCCTTCGCCCTCGGCAACTTTATACAACGCGCTCTCGGCGGCCTCAATCTGCCCCTTTGGATCAACGCTCTCGCTGGTATCGAGCGCGTTGTCGACCAAAGTCCGTCCCACACTCACCAGCTCGCGCAGCAAGGCGAGATCATAAATCTGCTGGGCAAAGTCGCGCGCGCCAATCAATCCCGCGCCATCTGCGGTGAGCTTGATCAGATAACCCGGCCCGCCAAGCTCTCGCATGGATTCGTCGGCTTCGAAAAATGGCTTCAGCGTGACTGGAGTCACCAGCATATTGCGGTCGATCAGGCGCAGAATCTGTTCAAAAATGCGTCCGTGCAGTGGTTCGAAAAAATGGTCAGGCTGCAGCTTGATCGAAACATCTTCGATCACCCGGTTATCAATGAGAATCGCGCCCAAAAACGCAGCCTCAGCCTCGATATTGCGCGGCAAGCGTTGGTGTTCAGCTTCATTCGCTGCGGCAAGTCTAATCAGTTCGGCCATGGCTCCCTATCCTTTAGCATGGTCTGCTTCGCAAGGGGCGCAAAAAAGAAGTGCGGGGATATGGCTGTGGACAACATTCTGCACAACGCAGTTGCTTGAATATCGTTAACCCCTTGCTCCAAAAATATCTCAAGCTAACACAGCATTATGGGGGACCCACGCATCATCAAAGTCGAACTGGACGAAGCAACGATCCTGCGGCGTAATGCCGATATTGAACAGGAACGGCGCGTCGCCATTTTCGACTTGATTGAAGATAATTTTTTTAAACCGTTGCGCGACATGGGCGACGGATATGCCGGGCCGTATCAGTTAGGCATCAGCGTCGCCGAGGGCCGGCTGATCCTCGATATTCGCCGTGAAGACGGGACGCCACACGAAACTCTGGTCCTTGGGCTTGGCCGGTTCCGCCGCCCGGTGAAGGATTACTTCGCCATATGCGACAGCTATTATCAAGCCATTCGCAAGGCCAGCGCGGCGGAGATTGAAACGATAGATATGGCGCGGCGCGGTGTGCATAATGAGGCGGCGGAATTGTTGATAGAACGGCTTGAGGGTAAAGTGGAGGTCGATTTTGCCACCGCCCGTCGGCTGTTCACGCTGATTTGTGTCCTGCATATCAAGGTTTAGCGCGCAGGCAGCGCAACTTCTCTCGACTTCGCCCAGCCGGACCGCCTAGAGAGTTGGCGAATCGAAGGCGTTAAACGGGGTCGCATGCTAGGGGGAAATTGCAAACTGATCCGCTGGGGCGTGGTCCTGCTGGGTATAACTCTCATGGGCTATGCTATGTGGAGCTATGTCACCGGCTGGGCGCCTTCACGCGACACCTATCCGGTGCAGGGCATTGTCGTAAATGAAACCAATGGCCAGCCGACATGGGCAGAATTGGGAGCCACAGGGGTCGATTTTGCATATATCACTGCGACTGAAGGCGCGCGGGGCCGCGACCCGCAGTTTCAGGCCAATCTGGACGCAGTGCAGGAGGCGGGCATTCGCTTTGGAGCGCTTCACCATTTTGATCTTTGCCATTCGGCGTCGGAACAGGCGACCATGTTCATCACCAGCGTTCCGCGCAACGACAGCGCGTTGCCACCTGCCGTGCAAATAGATTTTTCCGAAGCCTGCAAAAGTCGGCCAAACCGCGCGTTGATCTTGTCAGAGCTCGCCACCTTCCTGAACCAGATTGAGGCGCATAGCGGGACCCCAGCAATCCTGTTACTAACGCCTGAATTCGAGAAGGAGTATCAAGTGAGCAAGTCGATTGACCGCAACATCTGGCTTGAGGGTAATGGCATTTCACCCGATTATTCGGCACGGCCATGGGTGATGTGGACCGCCAATACACAACGCCGGGTGAGCGGCGTTGACGGTGCCGTCCGCTGGGTTGTGGTCCGCAAATGACCGAGGCCACACAGCGCCTGGTGCAGGCTGCTATTGATGCGGCACAGACCGCATATGCGCCGTATTCCAACTTCCATGTCGGCGCGGCCTTATTGCTCGACAATGGTCAGATTGTGACCGGCAGCAATTTCGAAAATGCAAGCTATGGTATGACTTTATGCGCAGAAACCGTGGCGATCTCCAAAGCGAATAGCGACGGCCAATTGCGCGCAATCCGACAGATTGCTGTCGCTGGCGGCTTGGCCGGGCATGTTGGCAAAGCAGCAGACCCCATCACACCGTGCGGTCGCTGTCGGCAAATTATCAAGGAAGTCGCTGACATCACCGAAACCGACATTCCGGTGCATTGCGCCCATGCGACAGGATACGAAACATATCTGCTGTCTGAACTGCTGCCGCACGGATTTGGCCCAGCTAGCCTGAAATAGTCTGGGTTCTGCGCCCCGGGATACGCACAGAAATTTCATCCTCGCCTCTTGCGCCGGGATAGCAACATGGCAAAAGCAGTGCGCAGAAACAGGGAGTTATTATGTCCATTTTGTCCGACATCTGGATCCGCGAGCAAGCGCAGGCCACCGGCATGATTGAACCATTTGTCGAGGCGCAGCGCCGCGATGGCTGCATCAGCTACGGCCTGTCTTCTTATGGCTATGACGCCCGCGTTGCAGATGAGTTCAAAATTTTCACAAATGTCGACAGCAGCATCGTCGACCCAAAGGAATTTGACCCCAAAAGCTTCGTCGATCGCAAGACCGATGTCTGCATCATCCCGCCCAACAGTTTCGCGCTTGCCCGCACGGTCGAATATTTCCGCGTGCCACGTGATGTGCTTGTCATCTGCTTAGGCAAATCGACTTATGCGCGATGCGGCATTATCGTCAACGTCACCCCGCTTGAACCCGGTTGGGAAGGTCATGTAACGCTGGAGTTCAGCAACACGACGCCGCTGCCCGCAAAGATCTACGCTAATGAAGGCGCGTGCCAGTTCCTATTCCTCAAAGGCGAGCAGCCTTGCGAGACAAGCTATGCCGACCGTGCAGGCAAATATATGGGCCAACGCGGCGTCACTTTGCCTAAGCTCTAAATCAAATCCATGACGATGGCTCAATTGAGCCAGTCGTGCGTTACCCCTATGACCGGGTTCCGCTGCCCCTCGGCTGAACCCGGTCAAACCGGAGGGTATTTTTATGTTATCAGGGCTTTTCGCACTCATTGGCCGCATCATGCTTGCGCTGTTATTCATCGTTTCCGGAACCATGAAACTGACCGATATTCCTGGCACGGCCAGCTTCATGGCATCGGTCAACCTTCCAACCAATTTGGCATTACCGACCGCGCTGTTTGAAATCGTTGGCGGATTGATGATCTTGTTCGGCGTTTTTACACGGCTAACGGCGGTGGCCTTTGCTGCGTTCTGTTTGCTGACGGCGTTACTGTTTCACCGGGAAACTGCTGACCCTGTACAGGCCGCCGCAGCGCTCAAGAACATCGCGATTGCTGGTGGCTTCCTGTGTTTGTTCGCGTTTGATCAGAAAAGTTACAGTTTCGATGCGTATCGCGCACGCCGTCAGCGTGAGGCAGATGCTCGGCTGGTCACGCGCAACGAACATGACGCAAATGACCGCAGCCATAACCGCTTTGCCGACAGCCCGCGGACAGATGCCGATGTGGCCTACGACCGGGACCGCCGCATTTAGCATCTGCCCTAAGCGATTTTGGTCGACTCGTTGTGCATTTTTGCGCATCGATTGCCGAACCATTTTTTCGGGAGAGAAACATGCCAACTGAAAGCCGCGAATTCGATGTCATTGTCTATGGTGCCACAGGATATACCGGGCGTTTGGTGGCCGAATATCTAAAAGACAAGGCTGGCCTGAAATGGGCAATGGCTGGACGCAGCGCAGACAAGCTTGCCGAAGTGCGCGACCTCATCGGGGCTGCAGCGGACACACCATTGATCGTGGCAGACGCGTCGAACACGGCATCGCTTGATGACATGGTGAAGCGTGCCAAGGTCGTTCTGACCACGGTCGGGCCTTATCAGTTGTATGGTAATGAACTCGTCGCCGCCTGTGTCGCCAATGGCACCGATTATACCGACCTGTGCGGCGAGCCAGCATGGATGCGCCAGAAGATTGACCAACATGACGCCGCTGCAAAGGCATCCGGCGCGCGGATCGTATTTTCGGCTGGTTTCGATTCTATCCCCTTCGACCTTGGCGTGCTGATGCTCCAAAAGCATTGCATAGAGAAGTTTGGCGCTCCGACACCGCGCGTTAAAGGCCGGGTGCGTGCCATGAAGGGCACCTTCTCTGGAGGCACAGCCGCGAGCCTTAAGGCGACTATGGCAGCCGCTAGCAAGGACCCAGCGGTCATTGGCTATCTGACCAACCCATTCAGCCTTTCATCTGATTTTGCGGGCCCACCTCAGCCTGCGGGGAACAAGCCGGAATATGACGAAAGCCTTGGCAGTTGGGCGACCAATTTTGTCATGGCACCGATCAACACCAAAAATGTCCACCGCACCAACCATCTGCTTGGCCATGCCTATGGCGCAGATTTTGTCTATGATGAAATGATGCTGACTGGCCCCGGCGAACAAGGCGAAGCGATTGCCAAGCATGTCGCCTCCACCCCCATGATGGGCGGTGCCGATGACCCCAAGCCGGGCGAAGGGCCTACCAAGGAAGAGCGTGATACCGGCTTTTACGATGTCCTCTTCGTGGCAGAATATCCCGATGGCCGCACTGCGCGGCTAAGCGTCAAGGGCGATCGTGATCCGGGCTATGGCTCCACGAGCAAGATGATCAGCGAAACCGCAATGGCATTATGCGAACATGATGGTCCCGGCGGCGTGACGACACCGGGAGCCGCTTTGGGCGAACGCCTCGTTGACCGGTTGCAAAAAAATGCCGGATTGAGCTTCACTGTTGAAGGCTGACCACTTCCATAAATCGCAACGCGGCTCTATATGGCGCAGGCCATGTTAGGTCGCCTTTTCAAAAAATCCATCGTGTCACGCCCTCTCGATACTGCTCGGGCGCCCGATGGTATGCGCATTTATGCCATTGGCGATATCCATGGCCGTGACGATCTGCTGACCGAATTGCTATCTAAGATTGAGACGGACGACCAACAGCGTGGCCCTGCTGATACGCAGATTATATTCCTTGGCGATCTTGTCGATAGAGGACCGGGCAGCGCGGCGGTGATTGACATCGCCCTGGCCTTGAAAGCTTCTGGCAAAAATGTCCGCTTTCTTATGGGAAATCATGAGGAAATCTTTGTCAGCGTATACCGCAAAGGCGACCCGAAGGTTACTCGCTTCTTCCTGCGCATTGGCGGCGAAGCTACGGTATTGTCTTATCCGATCACGCGCGCCGAATATATGACCCTCGATATGGAGGGGCTGACGGAGCGACTGGCGACTTTAGTGCCAGAGTCGCATATCAAATTTATCGAAAGCTTCGAAGACCAGATCATCATTGGCGACTATGCCTTCGTCCACGCGGGTATTCGCCCCGGCATTGCCTTGGCAGAACAGAAGCCGAGCGACATGCGATGGATACGCGAGGAATTTGTCGACCAACGCGGCGATCTGGAGAAGGTCATCGTCTATGGCCACACAATTTACGAAGAGGTTGAAGAACGCGGGTCACGGATCGGTATTGATACTGGCGCGTATGATTCAGGGAAGTTGACGGCGCTGGCGCTTGAGGGCGGCGAGCGCTGGTATTTGCAAACATAAAGGGGAGGCAACGATAATGAAAAAACTGATTTTGTGCGCCAGCATGATTGCGATTGGCCTTGCTTTCCCCTTAGCCGCGCACACTAACCCTCAATCCACCCCCAAGGCCGAGCGCCTGAAGGCCGACGTTGAAAAGCTCGTTAGCTTTGGCACGCGCCACACGCTTTCTTCTGCAACTGACCCAAAGCGCGGTATTGGAGCTGCACGCAAATGGGCACAGGGCGAGTTCGAAAAAATCGCCAAGGCCTGTAAAGGCTGTCTGAAGACCGAGCTGCTTGAACGCAACATGTCGGGCCCGCGCATTCCCAACGGCGTTAACATCGTCGATGTACTCGCGATCAAGCCGGGCAAAATGGGCTGGGATCATGTCATCATCATTGCCGGACATATCGATAGCCGTGTTTCGGACGTGATGGATTTCACGAAGGATGCGCCAGGGGCTAATGACGACGGCTCCGGCAGCGCTTTGGTGATTGAGGCGGCACGCATCATGTCAAAAGAGCCGCAGAATGAGGCAACCATCGTCTTTGCTTTGTTGTCCGGCGAAGAACAGGGCCTGATGGGTGGGCGGTTGCTGGCCGAAACCGCCAAGGAGCGTGGCTGGAAAGTCAGCGCGATGCTGAATAACGACATTGTCGGCGGCACACTTGGCACAGATGGACGCAAGGTCGAAAATATCGTGCGCGTGTTCAGCGAAGGTATTCGCGCGTCGGAAGATCTCGCCGGCCAAATGGCGCGCCGCAACAGCGGCGGCGAAGATGACGGCCCAAGCCGTTCGCTGATGCGCTTCGCCGACAAGGTTGCTGCTCAGTCCTATCCTGATGTCACGCTAGACGTATTTGGCGTCCGCCGCCCGGACCGCTTTGCGCGTGGTGGCGACCATTTGCCCTCACTTGAGCTCGGATTTCCTGCAATTCGTTTTACGGTCGGCGTCGAGAATTATCATCACCAGCATCAGGATCTGCGCACCGAAAATGGCATCGAATATGGCGATACGGTCGACAAGATGGACTTCGACTATTTGGCCAAGGTGACGATGTTGAATGTGCTGACGGCAACGGCGCTTGCCGATGCACCGCCGGCACCTGCCTCCGCAACATTAGGTGGAGCAGTCACCTCCAACACCACCGTGAAATGGGACGCGGCAATGGGCGCGCAGCGCTATCGCGTGTATCAACGTCGCGCAGATGCGCAGGATTGGACTTTTGTCCGCGACGTTGAAGGGACCGACACAGTGCTTGAGGGCCTGATCGTGGACGACCATTTTGTGGGTGTAAGCTCGGTCAGTGCGCGAGGCGCCGAAAGCACCATCACTTTCGCTGGCCTGCCTCCACGACGCTAAGCGGCAAATAGAAATGGGCGCAGCCATTTCTGACTGCACCCATCACGCCCCTCGGGTATTGCTGTTTAGCCGCGTTATGCGACGAGTGGCTGTTCCATATCGTCGAGATCGCGCAGCACATAGCCACGGCCCCATACGGTTTCGATGTAGTTTTCGCCCATGCAAGCCAGCGATAATTTCTTACGCAGCTTGCAGATAAAGACGTCAATGATCTTGAGCTCAGGCTCGTCCATGCCGCCATAGAGGTGGTTGAGGAACATTTCCTTGGTCAACGTTGTGCCCTTACGCAGGCTCAACAGCTCAAGCATTGCATATTCTTTGCCAGTCAGATGGACGCGGCTTCCATCGACTTCGACGGTCTTTGCGTCGAGGTTCACGGACAATTTGCCGGTACGGATGACCGACTGCGAATGGCCTTTGGAGCGGCGCACAACTGCGTGGATACGTGCAACCAATTCTTCGCGATGGAATGGCTTGGTTACATAATCGTCAGCACCAAAGCCAAAGGAGCGGACTTTCGAGTCCATCTCGCTAATCCCTGAAAGGATAAGCACTGGCGTCTGCACCTTGGCAACACGAAGCTTTTTCAGGACGTCATACCCATGCATATCGGGCAAGTTGAGGTCGAGCAATATGATGTCATAATCATAGAGCTTGCCCAGATCGAGGCCTTCCTCACCAAGGTCGGTCGTGTAGACATTGAACCCCTCGGTCGCGAGCATCATTTCGATGGCCTTGGCCGTGGTCGGTTCATCTTCAATCAAAAGCACACGCATTGGGCAAACCCCTTTTTGAAACCCTTGCACCCCCGAGGCAACATGGCCGTAGCCAAGACTGCTTCGAACTTTATTAACCATAAGGGAAATGAACTGAAA
>JANPKN010000119.1:0-10155 GCA_031426075.1 Sphingomonadaceae bacterium | reverse complement strand
CGCTCTCCTCAACCAGGGGGCACACCCAAAAAGCCTGCTTGCCTGCGGCAAGATGTCGCGCAACGCCATCGACCAGTTCGACAAGCCGGTCTTGGGACATCACACGCGTCTCGACGGGAGTCCGCCCCGGGGGCAGTTCGTCCAAGATCGAGCTATCCATTTCGCCATAAGCTGCAAGCGCAAGACTGCGCGGAATCGGCGTTGCGGTCATCACCAACAAATGCGGCACACCCCTGCCCTTGCGAGACAGCATGAGCCGTTGCGACACACCGAAACGGTGCTGTTCGTCAATCACAGCAACCGCAAGAGCTTTATACGTCACGGCCTCCTGAAATATCGCATGGGTGCCAACGAGGATGTGAATTGACCCATCGGCAAGCCCCATCAAGGTAGCCTCGCGCAGACTGCCTTTTTCGCGGCCTGTTAGGATTGCGATGTTGATGGGCAAGCCCGAGAGCAATTTTTGCAGGCTAGCATAATGTTGCCTCGCCAGAATTTCGGTGGGCGCAAGCATCGCCGATTGCATCCCTGCCTCAACCCCTCGCAAAAGCGCCATCAGCGCGACCATTGTCTTGCCAGCGCCCACATCACCTTGCAGTAAGCGGAGCATTGGCCGCGACTGCGCAAGGTCTCCCTCGATCTCAGCAATTGCGCGTTGCTGTGCGCTGGTCAGGGCAAAGGGCAATTGCAGTTTTGATACCAAAGAACCGTCGCCGCGTATCGGCACCGCGGTGCTTTTGTCCATCGCCGCGCGGATTAACCGCATCGCAAGTTGGTTGCTGAATAGCTCATCATAAGCCAGCCTATCGCGCGCGTCTTGGTCATCCTTGTTGTGTACTATGTTGATGGACTTCGACCAGCTCAACCACCCACGACTGGATGCCAAGGTTGGTTCGATCCACTCGGATAGGTCTGGCACGTCCTGCAACGACATTGTCGCCAATTGCCCCATGCGCTTGTTGGTCAGGCCTTCAGACAGCGGATAAATCGGTTCAGCAAGCCCCGGCGACGCGTCGCTGCCGATCGGCACAACATGGTCTGGATGCACCATCTGCAATTCGTCACCATATCGATCAAGCTTGCCGGATATGATCCGCTGTTCGCCAACCGGAAGCTGCTTGCGTGCCCAACCGCCATTTCTGCCAAAGAAAGTCAACGTGATGTAATTGCCATCCGCGTCAGCCGCAAAAATCCGCAATGGGGCGCGCGGACTGCTTCCACCACGATGATCCATGACGGTCACGGTCAATATGATGTTGTTGCCCACATCGGCCACATCCAGCGCGGATACCGCCTTGCGGTAGGTCCAGCTGTGAGGGAAATGGTAGAGGACGTCCTTCACGCGCTCGAGCCCAAGCCGCTCCAACGGCTTGGCGAGACCAGGTCCGACACCCTTCAGGGCACGTACTTCTGCAAATAACGGATTGAGTATATCGGGACGCATGACTAGGGCCGCTTATAACCCGCAAATCATATTCCACCAGAAGCTTAAAGGACGCGTGACATGGACGCTGACCCCTATCGTCGCAAACTGCATTATCGTGCACACCACCGCGGTACGCGTGAGGCGGATGCCATGGTCGGCGGCTTTTTCGACCATTGCTCTGCTGAATGGGGGGAAGTGGAATATGAATGGTTCGAACGGCTGATTGACGAACAGGATGTAGACATCATGGCGTGGGCTCTCGGGACCGCTGAACCAGATCCGGCATTTGCGGGCCCCCTGATGGACCAATTGAGAAAACTTGACTTCATCTCACTTCCTGAAGGGCTTAGCACCCATAAGTCATGATTGATCTGCAGCGCATCATAAACAGCCGCCAGTCGCTGACGCTTGCGTCAGTGCCAAATGGCTTTGTGCCGTTGTTGCTGGCGGATCTGACGCGGGCGGCAAAGACACGCGCGCTGTATATTGCGCCCGATGAATCGGCGATGCGTGCGATTGCCGATGCCGTACCGTTTTTTGCGCCTGATATTGAAATCCTAATTCTTCCTGGTTGGGATTGCCTTCCCTACGACCGCGCTTCGCCTTCAGTCGCGGTTACCTCGCAACGCATGTCGACTTTGCAGGCGCTTCAGCAGCCAACCAAAAAGAAGCAACTGGTGGTCACGACGATCGGTGCCGTGATTCAGAAATATGTGACGCCGTTCCGCATTCGCCAGACGGGTGAGCGTTTGACCGCTGGCCGCGAAATCAGCCGCGAACGGCTTGCATCATTGTTGCAGTCCAATGGCTATTTCCGTGTCGACACAGTTGCCGACGCTGGCGAGTTCGCCATTCGCGGCAGCATTGTGGACCTGTTCCCGGCAGGAAGCGAAGTTGGGCTGCGTCTTGATTTCTTTGGCGATGAAATTGAAAGCATCCGCCGTTTTAACCCATCTGACCAGCGCAGCATCGATCAGGTTGAACATTTCGACATCTTGCCCGCCGTCGAGGCATTGATGGACGAGGAAGCGATTAAGCGCTTCCGCGTCGGTTATCGTGAACGATTTGGCGTCACCGCAACGGGTGACCCATTATACCAAGCCGTTTCCGAAGGCCGCAGGCTGTCCGGCATGGATCACTGGTTACCATTGTTTGAAGAGCGCATGGCGACCATCTTTGATCATGTCGGCGCGGATGCTTTAGTGATCCGGGACAGCGGCGCCATTGCGGCGGGTCAGTCACGGCTCGACTCTATCGCCGATTATCACGAAAACCGCGTGAAGGCACAAGCGGCCGAGCCCGGAAGCTATCGCCCGCTCCCGCCCGAAATGCTGTATTTGAGCGGCGAGGAAATCGATCAGTTATTTGCAGACAACGCCGCGCACCTTGTCACCCCGTTCGCACAACCCGACTCGGCAACCATCATCGATTTCGGCATCGGCGCAGCGCGTGACTTCGCCCCCGAGCGTGCGCAAAAGGCGAATGTGTATGAGGCAGTTGCCGCGCATCTGAAATCGCTCCACGCCACCAAAACCAAGACCGTCATTGCCAGCTACTCGATCGGTGCCCGCGAACGCTTGAAAGGGCTGTTGGCGGACCATAAAGCACCAACGATAGTAGAGGCGGATAGCTGGCAACAGGCCTTAGGCGTTGCGGCGGGTCAGACTGCCATGGTCGTCCTCCCCCTCGATCACGGTTACACCACGCCCGATCTCGTCGTGCTCAGCGAACAGGACATGCTTGGCGACCGTCTCGTGCGGCGTCAAAAGCGACGCAAGTCAGCAGATGCCTTTCTCGCAGAACTGGCGGCGCTGACGCCGGGTGACCTCGTTGTCCACCAAGACCATGGTATCGGACGATATGAAGGCCTGATTTCAATTCCTGTGGGCAACAGCCCGCATGACTGCGTTGCCCTCACCTACTCCGGCGGCGACAAATTATACGTTCCCGTCGAGAATATCGATGTTCTGTCGCGCTATGGTTCGGACAGCGAGCATGTCTCGCTCGACAAATTGGGCGGCGAAGCATGGCAGCGCCGCAAATCGAAGCTGAAAGAGCGTATTCGCGCCATTGCGGGTGAACTGCTCAAGACTGCCGCCGAGCGCGCATTGCGGGCGGGCTCAGTCATTGAAGTTGACGGACCTCCTTACGCAAGCTTCGTTGACCGTTTCCCTTATGAAGAAACCGAAGATCAACTCCGGGTAATTGAAGAAGTGCTTCAGGACCTGTCGGCAGGCAAGCCGATGGATCGCCTGGTGTGCGGGGATGTCGGCTTCGGCAAGACTGAGGTCGCGATGCGCGCAGCGTTTGCTGCGGCCATGGCGGGTCTGCAAGTTGCTGTTATTGCGCCGACAACGCTTTTGGCCCGGCAGCATTATTCGAATTTCGCCGAACGTTTCCGTGACTTGCCGCTGAAGCTTGGTCGCCTATCGCGTCTTGTGCCAACGGCGGAGGCCACGCAAACGCGTGAAGGCCTTGCTGATGGCACAATGGACATCGTCATCGGGACGCACGCTGTGCTGGCAAAATCGCTCCAGTTTAAACGGCTTGGCTTGGTCATTGTGGACGAAGAACAAAGGTTCGGGGTGAACCACAAGGAGCAGCTGAAGGCGCTCAAGACTGACGTCCACATGCTGACGCTCACCGCGACACCGATACCCCGCACGCTGCAGATGGCGATGTCGGGCTTGCGCGAACTGTCTGTCATCCAGACGCCGCCAGTCGACCGTCTCGCCGTGCGCACGTACGTGATGCCTTGGGACCCGGTCGTCTTGCGCGAGGCATTGCTGCGTGAACATTATCGTGGCGGGCAAAGCTTCTTTGTCGTGCCCCGCATTACCGACCTTACCGAGATTGAGGAATATCTGCGCACTGAAATACCCGAAGTGAAATATGTTACCGCGCATGGTCAGATGTCACCAACGCAAGTTGAAGAGCGCATGAGCGCCTTCTATGAAAAGCGGTATGACGTGCTTTTGTCGACCACCATTGTCGAAAGCGGACTGGATATCCCAAGTGCCAACACCCTGATCATCCATCGCGCAGACCGTTTTG
Source organism: Sphingomonadaceae bacterium (assembly GCA_031426075.1). Lineage (GTDB taxonomy): Bacteria > Pseudomonadota > Alphaproteobacteria > Sphingomonadales > Sphingomonadaceae > Sphingorhabdus_B. The sequence goes on along the minus strand of JANPKN010000119.1, from coordinate 5,675 downwards.
GCCTTGCGCAATTGTATCAGCTGCGTGGACGCGTAGGCCGTTCAAAGACGCGTGCGTATGCCTATCTGACTCACGAACCCAATCGCGCACTGACAGAGACAGCGGAAAAACGCCTGAAGGTGCTTGGCGACCTTGATAGCCTTGGTGCAGGCTTCCAGCTGGCGAGCCATGACCTCGACATTCGCGGCGCAGGCAATCTGGTGGGTGACGAGCAGTCCGGTCACATCAAGGAAGTCGGCTTTGAACTGTATCAGTCGATGCTCGAAGAAGCCATTTTGGAAGCGCGTGCTGGCGCGCAAGGGCTTGCGAAACCGCGCGGCAGCTTCTCGCCGCAAATCACCATCGACGCGCCAATTCTTATTCCAGAGGATTATGTCCCCGATCTTTCAGTCCGCATGGCCCTGTATCGCCGCTTGAACGATCTGGAAGAAGGTCAGGATGTGGAAGGCTTCGCCGCCGAAATGACCGACCGTTTTGGGCCCATTCCGGAACCAACGCAAAACCTGCTGAAGCTTATACAGATCAAGCAGAACGCGCTAATCGCTCAGGTCTCCAAGATCGAAGTCGGCGCGCGCGGAACGTTGGTCAGCTTTCATCAGGATACACCGCCCAACGTGCCCGGCTTACTGGCCTATGTCGACAAGCTTGGCCAAACAGCGAAGCTTCGTCCCGATAGCAAGCTCGTCATCAACCGCGTCTGGAGCGACCCTGCGGCAAGGCTTAACGGATGTTTGCAGTTATCCCGTGGCCTCGCCAATTTGGCGCGTAAATCGAATTAGACGAGGTCGCGAGCCAACGCTTCGAAGTTGTCGGGGGTAAGCGGTGGCGCGCGCAAATATCCTTGAAAATAGTCGCAGCCCTCGACCTTGAGCATCTCAAGCTCTTCGGGCTTTTCAACGCCTTCCGCGATGATGAGTAAGCCAAGCGCCTTGGCCATGGCGATAATCGCGCGCAGGATGATCCGATCCTTGCCATTCCCAGCTATGTCCGGCGTCATGTCCTTGTCGATTTTCAAATAATCCAGCGGCAGTGCCTTGAGATAGGCAAGGCTGGAATATCCCGTGCCAAAGTCGTCCACAGCAATGCGTACGCCCTTGCTGCGCAACAATTCAAGCTGGCCTGCTGCCAACTGCAAGTCACGGACAAGGCTCTCCTCCGTCAATTCCAATGTAAGCCGGTCCGGCGCGAACTTTGCCTCGCCCAATAATTCAAGCAGCCGGGTGCCATATTGTTCAGTCATCTCTTCGGCACCAAGGTTTACGGCAAGGCGCAGATGCCCGAAAGCCGTCGGCCATTTCGCGGCAATTGCGATGGCCTCTTGCTGAATATGGTAAGACAGTTCCTCACGCAGGTCACAGCGATCTGCGGATGCAAATAAATCCCCCGCACTCACCTCCCCCAACATGGGATGATTTAGCCGCGCGAGGGCTTCTGCACCCACTAACGCCCCAGTCGCAACTGCAAATTGTGGCTGAAGCATGATGGCAATCTGCCGCTGGGCCAGTGCCAGACGCATCGCAGCATCCAATTGGGCCCTGTCAGGCACTGCAGCAGTGTTGCCGCTACCGGCAATGACAAATCGCTCACCCTTGCGCTCATAAGCCTCTGCAAGCGCCTGTGTGGCACGCGCGGCCAGTTGTTGTCGGCTTTCCCCATGCATCGACAATGCAATCGCGACCCGTGCGCTGACGTGCAAAGGTGCACCCGCGTCCCCTAAGTCTGAAGACACCATTTCCAAAAGTTTTTGAGCGGCGAGTTCAGTGTGGCGGCCCGCGTCATTGCCTTTGACCACAAGCATGAATTCCCGGCCAGGCATCCGTGCGATGAAGCTGACAGGCGACAATTGCTGCGCAGCAAATGCGCGCAACTGTTCGCCCACACGTCGAATTGCCTTGTCGCCTGCACTGCGCCCCAACTGCTCGTTAATTTGCTTCAAATTCTTGATGCCCAATAACAGCATTGTTGCAGGGCCCTGTGCTGCAGAGGACAGCCATTCGCGAGCATCACGGGCACGGCGCATCGGAAAACGCCCGCGCGATTTCTTTGCTACAGATGTTATGGAACGGTCATTCACCGCTGCTCTATAGCAAGGAAATCTTTCCGAAGCATTGCCACAGTTGGATTCAGCTTTGTTCCGTGCGCATTTGCGCTTACATCGCAAAAATGATTGACGGTTTCGGACGCAATATCGACTACTTACGGATATCGGTAACTGACCGTTGCAACTTTCGCTGTACGTATTGCATGCCTGAACAGCAGAGCTTTTTGCCGCATCGTGATTTGTTGACCTATGACGAAATCATGGTGTTGGTCGAAAGATTCATCGCCCATGGCATCCGCAAAATTCGGCTCACGGGCGGGGAACCGCTGGTCCGGCGCGATATCCATATTTTGATTGATGCGCTTGGGCAGCATGTGCGGGATGGTAATCTCGACGAACTCACCATGACAACCAATGGCAGCCGACTGGAACAGTTTGCGCCAAGATTGGTAGCCGCTGGCATGAGGCGGATTAATGTCAGCCTCGACACGCTGAATGCCGAAGCCTTCCGTCGCATCAGCCGAGGTGGTGACCTTGGCGCTGTATTGACTGGCATCCAGGTTGCGCGCGCGCATGGGTTGGACATTAAGATCAACATGGTGGCGCTAAGGGGCGAGAATGAAGACGCGCTTTTGCCGATGGCCGATTTTTGCGCCGAACAAGGGTTGGATCTTACCCTGATTGAAACCATGCCCTTGGGCGCTGGGGTGTCAGAGCGCGCTGAGAGTTACATATCGCTTGAAGACTTCATAGAACCACTGCGAAACCGATATCAGCTGATTCCGTCGGCGCATAAAAGCGCTGGTCCGGCCCGTTACTGGCAAATGGAACCTTTAGGGCTTCGCCTTGGCCTCATCACACCCATGAGCCACAATTTCTGCGATCACTGCAACCGCATTCGCCTCACCACCGATGGCAAGATTTACATGTGCCTTGGATCAGAATTGCACGTAGATCTTCGCAAGGCACTGCGCGAGGGCGTGCCGTCGGATGTCGACCATTTGCTTCAGACCGCTCTTCGGCTTAAGCCCAAACGTCATGACTTCGAAACGCAACTTGCGCAGCCCGACTTGCGATTGGCCCGACATATGAATGCAACAGGCGGATAACCCAATATATGCAACTTGCCATCATTTCATCGGCAACCGCGCAAGCACGTGAAGCAGAGGCGCTTTTGCGTGAGGTCCATGAGTTTGTGCCGCTCGACAGTGCCGAGGCGGTTATCGTACTTGGCGGCGACGGGCACATGCTTCAGGTCTTGCACCAGTTGCTGGAAAGCCGCCGCGATATTCCGGCTTATGGCATGAACCGTGGCACCATCGGTTTTTTGATGAACGGTTGGGCCTTGCATGACCTCCCCGGTAGGCTTCAGCGCGCCAAGTCGTTTTCCGTCCGCCCGTTAACGACCGAAATCACCACGATCAGCGGGCAGAAATTCACCTTGCCTGCGATTAACGAGGTTTCGCTGCTGCGCGAGACACGGCAGGCCGCGAAGCTGGAGATTTCCGTTAATGGCAGAGCGGTCATCCCCGAACTTATTTGCGACGGCATTCTGGTCTCCACGCCCGCTGGCTCGACGGCATATAACCTATCGGCCAATGGCCCGATTTTGCCGTTGGATTCCTCTTTGCTGGCTTTGACCCCAATCAGCCCGTTCCGGCCACGCCGCTGGAAAGGCGCGATCCTGCCGGACCGCTACGTCATCAGGATCAAAATATTGGATGCAGGCAAAAGGCCAGTCAGTGCAGTCGCGGACCAACGCGAAATCCGAGATATCGCATATGTCGAAGTAGCGTTGGATCGCAATCGGGCACTCACTTTGCTGTTTGATCCGGAACATGCCTTGGATGATCGCATTGCGATGGAACAATTTATTGTCTGAACCGGTAATGGGCGCTTGCCAAACGTAAAAAAGCGCTGCTATAGGCGCGCCTCTGCCCGAGGATATCGGGCTGTTCCCTGGTAGCTCAGTGGTAGAGCAGTTGACTGTTAATCAATTGGTCGGGGGTTCGAATCCCTCCCGGGGAGCCATTTTCTGGCTCGGTAGAAACTACAACGGCCCATGGGCCTGCCAAAGTAGCCTGAGCGATGCATAACCCACCAGCAAAGCCGTCAGCACGCGCAACAGGCGCGGTGAGAGATAGCGCATCCCAAACAGGCTGCCCAATTGTCCACCGACCAGGACAGCGCCAAGCAATAAACCATATTGCATCGCCGGCGCTGCAAGCGATTGCGTCCCTGATTTTAGGATCTGGCCAAGCAAACCCGCGCCAGAATTAATAAGAATATAAAGCGATGCAAAGGCTGCAATGCGGCGTGGTTCTGCCCAGCGGATGAGGTGTAGGACTGGCGCCATAAAAATGCCGCCGCCAATACCCGAAAGACCAGCAAGAAGGCCAACGCAGCCCGATATGCTCATTAACAAGGGCTTTGATATGTCGCGCGGTGCAATCTTGTCAGCTTGCACAAAAAGGGCAATTGCAGACGCCAGCAACGCACCACCCAATATCGTCAGAAAAACGACCTGCTTGAGCGGCACCAGCCCCCCTACGAACGCAAGCGGCGCTGATATTAAGAGCAAGGGCAGGACTTGCGGCCATGACACAAGGCCGGCACGCACAAAACGGATGCTGCCTCCGGTAACGACAATGATATTGCAGATTAACGCGATGACTGGGATCAGTTGGTAATCCACACCCCATAACGCCAAAAGCGCCGTGTATGTGGACCCGCCGCCGAACCCGACCGACGCGTAAACAAAGGCGACAAGAGCGAAGAGGCTGGCCAGCCAGATCATCTTCGCCCTCCCCTTATCGCGTCATCAATAAGCGCCGTGGCAATGCTTGTACTTCTGGCCCGAACCGCACGGACATGGGTCGTTGCGACGCAAGTCAGGATTGCCTGCATAAGGGTCATTGGCACTTGATGCCATTACTGGCCTTGGAATGGTTGTTGTCACCAACCCAAGCGAACCAGCATCGATGTCATCGCTGTTATCTTCGCCGGTAAACGGGTCGATATGCGTTGTCAGGAAGTCGGGCAACTCAGGTAAATCTTGCGGAACAAATTCTTCTTCGGCCCGGAAATCATTGGTGGCGATTGTCTTGGTCACGCCCTCACGAATGGCCGACAACATGCGTTCGAACAATCCGAAAGCTTCTTGCTTATATTCGTTAACCGGGTTCTTCTGCGCATACGCGCGCAAGTAAATCACCTGACGCAAGGCATCGAGAGTGGACAAATGTTCTTTCCAATGATGGTCGAGCGTTTGCAGCAAGATGCTCTTTTCAACCTGACGCCAAACGGTCTCGTCAAGCACAGCACCCTTCGCCTTGAACTTTGCGGTCGCCATGTCGGCGATGCGGGTTTCAATGATCTCAGGCTCAAGCCCATCTTCCTGAAGCCAGCTGTCGACATCAGGTGCAAGACCGAGCAACTCAGCGCATTTTTGCTTGAGACCTTCAACATCCCATTGTTCGGGGTAGGTGCCTTCAGGGCAATATTCGCCGACAAGGGTGTTGACGGTGTCATTGAGCATATCTTCAATGATGTCATCGACGGCTTCTGCATCCATGATGTCGCTGCGTTGGTCATAAATCACCTTGCGCTGATCGTTCATGACGTTGTCATATTC
>JANPKN010000118.1:0-2392 GCA_031426075.1 Sphingomonadaceae bacterium | reverse complement strand
ATGCCCATGCCAAGGCGCGGATTGGGTCGATTGATACCGACGCATTGCTTGCGTCGATGAAGGCTGGGAATATCGCGGTCATTCCCGGGTTTCAGGGGCTGACCGACGACAACCGCATCACGACCTTGGGCCGTGGCGGCTCGGACACATCTGCGGTTGCCGTTGCCGCCGCCGTAAAGGCCGACCGCTGCGATATCTACACCGACGTCGATGGTGTTTACACGACGGACCCCCGCATCGTGGCCCGCGCGCGTAAGTTGAAGGCCGTGACATACGAAGAAATGCTTGAACTGGCTTCGGTTGGTTCAAAAGTATTGCAAACCCGCTCGGTTGGCCTTGCGATGAAGGAAGGCGTGCGCATTCAAGTACTGTCTTCGTTCGTCGACGACAGCGCACCCGACGCCGACAGCATCCCCGGCACGATGATCGTGACCGACGAAGAATTGGAGAATAGCCAAGTGGAACGCCAACTGATCACCGGCATCGCGCATGACAAGAATGAAGCGAAAATCACGCTGACCCGCGTGCCCGACCGTCCCGGCGCGGTGGCCAATATCTTCGCGCCCTTGGCCGATGCGAACATCAACGTGGATATGATCATTCAAAACGTTGGCCGCGACAAGGGCGAGACCGACGTGACTTTCACCTGTCCGCAAGCCGACCTTGCGCGTTGCACCGACATTTTGGAAAACCAGCGCGACGCGATCGGCTACAACCGGTTGATCCCCGATACCAAGGTTGCGAAAATCTCGGTCGTGGGTGTAGGCATGAAAAGCCACGCAGGCGTCGCCTCGACGATGTTCAGCAGCCTTGCGGATCGGAAAATCAACATTCAAGCTATTTCAACATCGGAAATCAAGGTCAGCGTGCTGATTGACGAGGACGAGACCGAACTGGCAGTCCGCGTACTGCACACAGCCTATGGGCTTGATGCTGAGTGAAAAAGACGAGCAGTTGTGGGTAAAATCTGCCATTGCGCTTCTGCGCGAACAAAAAATTGGCACTAATATATGACTAAACTCCAACACCTCATGCAACGCGGTACTGATTTTCTGGGCTGCGAGGTCGCAATCATGTGCGGCGCGATGTCGTGGGTATCCGAGCGAAATCTTGTATCGGCGATTTCCAATGCGGGTGGCTTTGGGGTGATTGCGTGTGGTGCGATGTCGCCGGAACTATTGGACGCGGAGATCGCCGCAACCAAAAAGCTGACGTCGAAACCGTTTGGCGTGAACCTGATCACCATGCATCCGCAGATCATGGAATTAATTGACGTCTGCGCAAAATATCAAGTCAGTCATGTGGTTATCGCTGGCGGCCTGCCACCCAAGGGTAGCATTGAAGCAATCAAGGCATTTGGCGCAAAGGTCATTTGTTTTGCACCGGCGTTGACGCTCGCCAAGAAATTCGCGCGGTCGGGTGTTGATGCGCTGGTAATTGAGGGCAGTGAGGCGGGCGGCCATATTGGGCCAGTGGCGACCTCCGTGTTGGCACAGGAAATACTGCCCGAACTTGGCGAGCAACTGCCAATTTTCGTTGCTGGCGGCATCGCCCGTGGCGGCGCGGTCGCGAGCTATCTGGAGATGGGCGCTGCTGGGGTTCAGTTGGGTACGCGGTTTGTCTGCGCGCATGAAAGCATCGCCCACCCCAATTTTAAAGCGGCGTTCCTGCGCGCCAATGCCCGCGATGCTGTCGCGAGCGTGCAGATTGACCCGCGCTTGCCCGTCATCCCCGTGCGCGCGTTGAAGAATAAGGGCACGGAAGAGTTCACCAAGAAGCAGGTCGAAGTCGCGGCCATGCTTGATCGCGGCGAAATCGACATGCACACCGCGCAGCTTGAGATCGAGAAATATTGGGCAGGCGCCCTGCGCCGGGCTGTGATTGATGGCGATGTTGAATATGGCTCAGTGATGGCCGGGCAATCGGTTGGCATGGTCCATGTAGAACGGCCTGTGGTCGATATCATAGCCAAGCTGGTTGACGAGGCAAACGCCGCCTTGGCGCGGTGAGCACCAAAGCAAAACCGTCTTGCCAACACAACACAGTGTGCGCATATCAGCCAGATGACCGATGAAAACCCGCCGGAACTTACTCCGCTTGATCCCGCGTTCGTTACAACGACCCGAATAGTTACGGCGCTTGGCCTGCTGCCATTTGTCATTGGTGCGGGAGCGTTGGAGATTGCGAAACTCCTGCCGCCTGGCAGTTTTATCGTGCCCACGCTTTTGCTGTATGCTTTCATCGCGTACGCCGTGCCTGCGCGCAAATACCGGCGCTGGGGTTATGACATGGGGTTGGACCGCTTGCGCATTGTGCGCGGCTATCTCTTCTATCGTGACACCATTGTGCCGTTCGGGCGGATCCAGCATATTGACGTCGACCAAGGGCCAAT
>JANPKN010000117.1:0-3784 GCA_031426075.1 Sphingomonadaceae bacterium | reverse complement strand
GTGAACTGGAACAATTGGGCGGCACGGGCGGCGTTATTGTCACTGCACCTGACGGTTCCGCGACCTTCAGCTTCAACACGCCCGGAATGTATCGGGGGCGGGCGACAAGCGATGGTGAGAAATATGTCGCGATATATGGAGATGAATGAAGCTTAGCGCTTTGATTTACCCGCGGTTACAAACTAAGACGCGGGCATGAAACGCTTCCTCACTGCTCTCGTCCTCATGTTCGCGCCGCTTGCACCTGCGCAAGCCTATTGGGAATATGGCCATGAAACCGTCGCGCAAATTGCGCAGGCCAACATGTCGCCACAGGCGCGTGCGAATATGCAACGCTTGCTTCGGGCGGCGCCAATGCTCGGCACGCCCAAATGCGCGATGCGCAATATCGGCGAAGTCAGCGTCTGGGCGGATTGTATCAAAAGCGACCGGGTGCGCTGGGGCTACACCAACAGTTGGCATTACCAGAATGTTGACGTCTGCAAGCCATTTGACCTGAAAAGTGCCTGTGCGGATGGCAATTGCGTTTCGGTGCAGATTGACCGGAACTTTGCGCTTCTGGCCAACAAGTCCCTACCCCCACATGTCCGGTTGGAGGCACTGGCGTTTCTCGTGCATTTTGTCGGCGACATTCATCAACCCTTGCACGCAGGCGACCGTTCCGACCGGGGCGGCAATGACCTTAAGACGACTTATGGTGTGATGCCGGGATATAATCTGCATTCGGTTTGGGATGGGCTTTTGGCCGACCGTGCGATCTCTGCCGCGCCTGCAATCGTCAGGACATTTTCGCCAGCCGAAAAGACCGCTGTGGAACAAGGAAATGTCCGCAGTTGGAGTGAAGAGAACTGGGCGGTGTCGAAAGAGATCGCCTATCCGCGCGCGATGGACCGCGACCCGTGCGGCGCCAAACCGACTGCGCCCGTTGTTATTGACGAAGCCGATGTCACGGCCGCGCGCGCTGCGCTCCGTCAACAGGTCGAGCGCGGCGGCATTCGTTTGGCGCGCTTGCTGGACACGGCTTTAAACTAAGCTCCAAAATCTCCCCGCCATTTCCATCCGCCCTCAGTGCGTTTGCGCACGATGACGAGAAAAATCGCGGTGATGATGAGCATAAGCGCTACCGTTGCGATCTTTGGCATTGCGCTATTGTGGTCTGCGAATAGCCCCAAGCCCAGTAGTGCCAAAACATATAAGGCCACAGTCACCCAGCCTTGCCATTTGAAAGGCAGGCCAGCACCATAACCAAAGCGTTTCGCGCGGAACCAAGGTCCTTTTTCCAAAAACAGGTGTAACATTTTCAACTCTCCTTTAGCGGCCTCCCACGTTTGGGTGTTTCGCTGACCGCCACCTTCATGCCGCGCTTGGCCAATGCTTCACGCAGAAGCACCTCGATCTCGGCATTGGCGCTCCGGAAATCGGCTGCCGCGCACCGCTCGACCGCAGCAAAAAGCGCTGGGTCGATACGGAGCGGGAAAGCCTTTTTGGACGGAGCGGGCACGCAGTTGGCCTAGCTGTACAACGTACCGGTGTTGACCACGGGCTGCGTATCACGCTCACCGCACAGGACGACCATGAGGTTGGAGACCATTGCCGCACGGCGTTCGTCGTCGAGTTCGACGACATTTTTGGCCGACAGCATCTCAAGCGCCATTTCGACCATGCCAACGGCGCCTTCGACCAGAGTCTTGCGTGCGGCGACCACAGCCTCGGCCTGCTGACGGCGCAGCATCGCGCCAGCAATTTCCTGCGCATAGGCCAAATGGGTGAAGCCGCATTCGTCGACCGTGATGCCGGCAACGCGCAACCGCTCCATCAGCTCAAGCCGCAATTCACCGCCGACCTGGTCATGGTTGCCGCGCAACGTCACTTCCTGATGCGTGAAGTCATCATAGGGATAGCGCGCGCCAATGGTGCGAACTGCTGCCTCGATCTGTGCAAGCACGAACGCCTTGTAATCATCCACATCGAACAAAGCCTGAGCGGTGTCGGTAACGCGCCATACCACCTGCGCCGCCATCTCGATGGGGTTGCCGCGCAGGTCATTGACTTTGATCTTCTCGGAAATCAGGTTGTTCGCGCGCAATGATATCTTGGCCTTGCCTATCCATGGCCAAGTCCAGCGCAGCCCTTCATTCCGGTCTGTACCCTTGTACGCACCAAACAAGGTCAACGCTGCGCCTTGGTTTGGCTGAAGCATGTAAAAGCCGATGGACACGAACAGGAACAATGCGGTCGTAAAGCCCATGCCAATTACCTTGCCACCAGAGGCACCGCCGCCAATTGTCGCCAGCAAAGCCCATGCGAAGCCGGCCATGCTGGCTAGCATGATGAAAAGCATTAAATAGCCATTGAAGCTGGTTGCAGCCGTTTCCCGGCTGGCAGTGAGCGTATTGTGTGATTCGTCAGTCATCATGATTTCCCCTGAAATTATGATATCATTATTATATCGTCTTTGAGAAAAATCAACAAAAATGGGCTGCGCAGATTGTCGCCTGTGCAGCCCTTTTTTATTTTTGTTGAAAGGCCTTATTCGCCAGTGGGAAATCCGCGCTTTTGCATGATATACTTCACGTCAGGGTCACGGCCCCGGAAAGCACGATAGGCTTCAATCCGGTCGGTTTCATTGCCGGTCGCCAACAACATCGAACGGAACCGCTCCGCAGTTTCCTTGTCCCAGACGTCGCCTTTCTCAGTAAACGCCGCCCAAGTGTCGGCATCCATGGTTTCGGACCACAGATAGCTGTAATAGCCAGCCGAATAACCATCATCGGCAAACAGATGGTTGAACTGCGGCAAGCGGTGCCGCATCGCCATTTCCTTGGGCATGCCGATTTCCGCCAGCGTGTCACGTTCGAACGCAGCCGGGTCGGTCACAGGCTCGCTGCGGTTATGCAGCTTCATATCCAGAATCGCGCTCGACAGATATTCCACGGTGGAAAATCCTTGGTTGAACGTGTCACTTGCCCGGATTTTTTCGACGAGTTCGGCAGGGATCGGCTCGCCAGTCTTGTAATGCTTCGCGTAAGTGTTGAGCACATAAGGTGTCAGCAACCAGTTTTCGTTCACCTGGCTTGGATATTCCACAAAGTCGCGAGGAGTGCCGCCAAGGCCAGGCCACATGATGTCATAATTGAGGAAATGGATCGCATGGCCAAATTCGTGGAACAATGTTGACGCATCGTCGATGCTGATCAGTGTTGGCACGCCATCTGCGCCGGGCACGAAGTTGTTGTTGTTCGACGCAAGCACAATGTCGTTCTTGCCGCCCAATTTATGCTGGCTGCGATAGGTCGTCATCCACGCGCCGGAACGCTTTCCTGCACGCGCGAAGTTGTCGAGGTAGAACAGGCCAATGACCTTGCCGTCACGTTTCACTTCAAATGTTCGCACCTTGGGTTCGAACACCGGAACCGTGCCGGTATTTTCGGTGAAGCTCATGCCGTACAGCTTGCCAGCGGCATCGAACATCGCGGCGACCATGTTATCCAGCTGGAAATAGGGCTTAATCGCCTCCTGATCGAGGTCGTATTTCGACTTGCGCACCTTTTCGGCGTAGAAACGATAATCCCACGGCTCGATTGTAATCTTGTCCGCATTGGCAATGGCCTGCATGTCCGCGACTTCTTCTTTCACGCGTGCGGTCGCGGCTGGCCAGACCTTCATCATCAGGTCCATCGCCTTATTAGGGTCCTTCGCCATGGTGTCCGCCATCCGATAATGCGCATGGGTCGGGAAACCGAGGATTTCGGCGCGTTGCTGACGCAGTTTCAGGACTTCGGCA
>JANPKN010000116.1:0-5732 GCA_031426075.1 Sphingomonadaceae bacterium | reverse complement strand
ACAAACGAGACGGTTTCGGTGATGAAAGCTACGACGGTTATCGTGCACCATCCCCCTATCAAAGTGATTTTGGAGGCGGCCGCTCAGGCGGTGGTGGATATGGCGGCGGCGGCAATAGTGGCGGCGGTGGCGGCGGCGGAGGTGGCTTTGGTGCCCCGCGTCGTGGCCCAGGTGGCCCCCCAATGCCTGCGCAAGTCATCGGTTCCGGCAAGGGAATTGTTAAATTTTTCAATGGGCAAAAGGGCTTTGGCTTCATTCAGGTAGACGGACGTCCCGATGACGTTTTCGTTCATATCAGCGCAGTCGAGCAAGCTGGCCTTGCTGGTCTTGCAGAAGGCCAGCCGCTTGAATTCCAGCTCGTGGAACGTGGCGGCAAGGTATCGGCAACGGATCTCGTGATCGATGGCGAGCCGATGGCCGTCAGTGAACGCGCACCGCGCCCAGACCGTCCAGACCGTCCTGCTTTTGATCGTGACCGTGCACCACGCGGCGATGATCGTGGCGGCTTTCGTGGCGGTGATCGCGATTCGGCCCCACGTGGACCGCAGCGCGAATCGACCGGCGAACGTGCTAATGGGACGGTTAAATTCTTCAACGACATGAAGGGTTTTGGTTTCGTGCAGCGTGACGATGGCGGCGAAGATGTGTTCGTGCACATCTCAGCGCTTGAGCGTTCGGGCATGGGTCAGGTGACTCAGGGTGATCGTTTGGCTTTCGACATCGAAATCGACCGTCGCGGCAAATATTCGGCTACTAACCTCAGCACGCTTTCCGAATAAGCGCGCGTTAGAAATTCAAAAGGCGGGTGAAGCAAAACGCTTCGCCCGCCTTTTTGTTGTGCGTATCAGGCCTTGCCGATTGTCGCGGCCAGAAACCATGCGCGCTGTTCGGCTTGATCCGTCCAGTCATCAAGCAACCCATCTGTCGCATTGTCACCGGCTTCGTCGGCCAGGTCCTTTGCCTCTTTCAGTGCTTTTATCAGCGTTTCATTATCGGCGTGCAGTTCCTTCAGCATCTTAGATGCATCGGTCGACGTCGAATCATGGTCCTTGATCCGCTGCTTTGCAGCGATCGAACCGATTGAGGTCAATGTATCCTGACCCAATTTACGCACGCGTTCCGCCACAAGGTCGGTCGTCGCAATCAACTCGGTCGCTTGTTCGTCAAACAGCAGATGATATTCACGAAAATGCGGACCAGTTACATGCCAATGGAAATTTTTAGTCTTCAAATATAATGCGTAATAATCGGCCAAAAGTCCGTTCAGGGCGTCGGCCAATGCCTTTTTGCTATTGTCACCAGCTGCCATTGCAGTTCTCCTTATTTGTGGGGGCACCCTATATGTAGGAACGAACTGGCCAAATTCAAACGCATCGGCCCGGTTATCGGGTTGAACTCGCGCCAAATGCTTCTGTTTTACGCACGGTACTTCGGATCAGCAGGAGTGCGCCAAGGAGCGCGGGAATAGGGAATTTTTTTAAGGGAGTATTGAACGCAGCGTCCAGACGCGCCGCCCTGGCACAAGAAGCTGTTATTGTGATTAGCGGGGAAGGCGCACTGCAACCGACGCCAGCAAGGATTGCGTCATCGATGGACTTAATTGCGAACACTCTATGGCGTCGTCCAATATACCAGTGAAGCTGGCAATGACCGAATCGGCCCCTCCAAATTCGATCACGCGCTGCATCGATGCTTCGAACATGCTCGCAATTTCGGCAACGGCTGTAAAATTATGGGCTATAGCAGCCTGACGGATGGCTTCTAGCCGGACAAGAAACTGAAGTGGTCTGCTGTCAAAATTGGTCATCGTCAGCGCCTCCAGAAGGTCGCTGAGTTCGGCGCGAATCAACATCTGGCGATCATGATCTAATTGCATGGCAAAGCCCCAATGCCCCTGTAATGTGACAATCATGCGCCAACATGGTTAATGATGTGTGAAAAGAGGCAATGCAGCGGCGAATCGGGACGCCTTCGGGTGCCGCTACCTGTAATCCGGAACGTGATTGTGCTCTGCGCTCCGCTGGCTCCAGGATCTGAATTTCTCCGGCTACATAAAAAGTAAGCTGTTGAAACACGTTCAGCATGACGGTTTGATTGAATTTTGTCAGTCCTTGATTTCCCATTTCAGCTTATAGGCTTGACTTTAGCCCCGCGAATCCGCATTGGCCCGCCTCTGTGAACAGCGCGGCCAGTTTTACTGCGCAGTTTTTTGCGAAATTTTTTGAACAAAAGGAATGGGCCATGGCGAAGCCAGCCACGATCAAGATCAAGCTGCTCAGCACCGCTGACACGGGCTTCTTCTACGTGACCAAGAAAAACCCGCGCAACATCACCGAAAAGATGACGTTCCGCAAATATGATCCCGTCGTGCGCAAGCATGTCGAGTTCAAGGAAGCCAAAATCAAGTAAGCGTAAAAGCTGCTTGAAGGCTGTTCGATCAGGGCGCTTTAGGCGCCCTTTTTGATTCTGTGTTTCTCGGGGCTTGCCCAACACTTTCCTCCCGCTACATGGGATAGATGCAAAGATTTTTCCAGCACTGGACATGGATTGCGCCCACCGCTGCATGGGCGCTGATCGTAGCAAGCTTTGGCGCAACAATGCCGATCCTGCTGCTGGGTGCGGTCCTCATTGCCACCGTGCTCGCTGCTGTCCACCATGCTGAATTGGTTGCGCACCGTGTGGGTGAGCCGTTCGGGACATTCCTGCTAGCCATTGCTGTTACCATCATCGAACTGGGGCTTATCGTCACATTGATGCTGGCTGCTGGCGACAGCGCCGCCACGTTGGCGCGAGATACCGTGTTTGCCGCCGTCATGATAATATCCAACGGACTTATTGGTGCGTGCATTTTTGTCGGCGCGATCATGCATAAGGAGCAAATTTTCAAGCAAACGGGCGTGAGCGCATCGCTCGCTACCTTATGCGCTCTGACGGTCCTGACCCTTGTGCTTCCCAATTTCACTGTCAGTGAACCCGGACCGGTTTATTCCGAGTCGCAACTGGCATTTGTCGCGGTCGTTTCGTTCCTGCTTTATGCAACTTTTGTCATGGTGCAAACGGTGCGGCACCGGGACTATTTTCTACCAGCAAAGACATTGGCTGCCGATGAGGATGTCCATGCAGAGCCTCCCAGCAAAAACCAGACACTTTTTTCGGCCGTTGCGCTGATTCTTTGCCTTGGTGCGGTGGTGTTGCTGGCCAAAACGCTTGCGCCGACTATTGAAACGGCTGTGGCGTCTGCGGGCGCGCCGCGGGCGGTCGTTGGTGTCATTATCGCTGCGTTGGTTTTGTTGCCCGAAAGTGTTGCCGCCGTTCGGGCCGCAATGGCTAACCGTCTGCAGACGAGCATAAATCTCGGTCTCGGGTCCGCACTCGCAACTATTGGCCTCACCATCCCAGCCGTTGCTGCTTTATCGTTGACGATGGGCCTACCCATCACGCTTGGCCTCGATACCAAAGGAATGGTTTTGTTATTCCTGACGTTGCTGGTGACAACACTGACGCTGGGGACTGGTAAAACTACAGTCCTTCAAGGTGCCGTCCATCTGCTGATATTTGCCGTCTATCTGTTCACGACGATTGTGCCGTAGGTGCCGTGCTCAACCGATTATCCCGCGCACAGCCTCCAGAAACTTCATCACCGATACGGGTTTAGATAGATACCCCTTCGCCCCCGCCGCCATGATTCGTTCTTCGTCGCCTTTGCCGGCATAAGCAGTGACCGCAAGAACGGGGATCGGGGACAGGCTGGCGTCCTTCTGCATGGCTTCAATCAAGTCGATGCCGCTGACATGGGGGAGTTGAATATCCATGATGACAAGGTCGGGCGTGAATGCATGTGCCTGCTCCAGCGCTAACCGACCATCGCGGACGCCCTCCACGCTGAATTGGTGCGCGCGCAGCAAGTCAGTGAACAGCTTGAGGTTAAGTTCATTATCCTCAACAATCATCACCTTTTTACCCATACCGACCTTTTCCCGCTTTGCGTTCGCGAATGGCATGGCTTAAGCGAAAGCCATGCATGAAACAAATGGCAAGTTAGACGCATCGGGTATGGCGTTCCAGGCTTTGGCGTGGGCGTTGATGGAAGAGTCGCGAGCAGAACGATTGTTATCGCTTACTGGCCTTACACCTGAGGGCCTTCGCGGAAGTGTTATGGAACGCAGCACGCAGGCTGCGATCCTGTCCTTCCTTGAGGCTTATGAGCCTGACTTGATCGCTTGCGCGGCAGTCATCGGCGTATCGCCTGCAGTGTTGGTGCAGGCGCGGCAGGAGTTGGAAGCATGACCGTCGCCGGTACTCGGCCTCTTCTGATATCCGACTGCGACGAAGTGCTGCTGCACATGATCGTCCCGTTTCGTGATTGGTTGGATGAAGCGCATCATATTCATTTCGACCTCGTCCATGGCGACTGGGGCGAGGCGCTGCGCCACAAACATGACGGCACAGTCGTCGAGCGCGGTCAGGTTTGGGATTTACTCAACGGATTTTTTGATACCGAAATGCACCGCCAACAGGCCATTGATGGCGCAGTGGCGGGCCTGAACAGGCTGCGGGAGCATGCCGACGTGGTTATCCTTACCAACCTGCTGGATCACCGCGCAGGGCCACGTACAGAGCAACTGAGGGCGGTTGGCATCGACGCACCTGTTTACTGCAACCAGGGCGGAAAGGGAGACGCACTTGGCCGCATCCTCGACGAATATCGCCCAAGCGTTGCGGTGTTTGTCGACGACTTAGGCCACCAGCACGAATCGGTTGGAGAGCAACATCCCGATGTATGGCGCCTACATTTCGTCGGTGAGCCGTTGTTGTGGGAGCGCGTCAACCCATCGAAAGCAGCGCATGCAAGGCTGGATCGCTGGGCGGATGCGGAAATTTGGATCAGGGACAAGCTGGTGGCAAACATGCCAGCGCCCGCATTGGAAAAGGTAGTATGATGATTGAAGCAAAACTGGCTGAACTGGGCATTACGCTGCCGGAACCTGCGGCGCCTGTGGCGTCTTACGTGCCTGCAGTGGAAGCCAACGGCATGCTGTTCATTTCCGGCCAGTTGCCCTTTGTTGACGGCAGGGTTTTAACCGGCCGCGTTGGTGACACCTGCAATCTTGAAGATGCCAAGGTCGCCGCCAAGGCGTGCGGCATCATGCTTATCGCGCAGATGAAGGCGGCATTGGGCGGCGATCTTGATCGTGTTGAACGGATCGTCAAACTGGGCGTGTTCATCGCATCCGAACCAGACTTCACCGATCAGCCCGAGGCTGCCAATGGCGCTTCGGACCTTATGGAAGCGGTGTTTGGTGACGCCGGTAAACATGCCCGCGCAGCCGTATCGGTGCCGGTCTTGCCACGCAACGCTACGGTAGAAATTGACTGTGTTGTGAAGGTGCGCTCAGCTTAATGGCAGACGGCGTAACCGCCGAACTTTTGAGCAAGGTCAGCGATATTCCCGCTGACCAATGGGATGCGCTCAACGGGCGTGGAAATCCGTTTGTCGGTCACGCGTTTCTGTCTGCACTTGAACAATCAGGAAGCGTTGGACCCGGCACCGGATGGTCGCCTGCTCCAGTCGTTATCCGCGATTCGGCTGGTGTTCCGGCGGCCGCGCTACCGGCCTACCTCAAAACCCACAGTCAGGGCGAATATGTGTTCGACCACCATTGGGCCGATGCTTTCGAACGCGCCGGCGGACAATATTATCCCAAGCTGCAAATCGCTGCGCCCTTTTCGCC
>JANPKN010000115.1:0-3877 GCA_031426075.1 Sphingomonadaceae bacterium | reverse complement strand
GCACCCGGCGAAATGGGCGCGGATATCGGGGGGGGTGAGGGGCAGTCGCTCGGCGTTGGCCTGCAATTTGGCGGGCCGGATGTTGGTCTGTTTGCTTGTAAGGAAAAGTTCGTGCGGCAAATGCCCGGTCGCTTGTGTGGCGAAACCGTGGACGCAGAAGGCAAGCGCGGTTTCGTCCTCACCTTGTCCACGCGTGAGCAGCATATTCGCCGTGAAAAGGCCACGTCGAATATTTGTACCAATTCAGGGCTTTGCGCATTGGCCTTCAGTGTGCATCTGACATTGCTGGGCGAAAAAGGGCTACGCGGATTGGCGCAGTTGAACCACGCACTCGCGGTGCAGGCAGCGGATCGGCTAACGCAGATTCCGGGCGTAGAGTTGGTCAATGACAGCTTCTTCAACGAATTCACTTTGAAGTTGCCGAAGGAAGCACGCCCCATCGTGCGCGCATTGGCCGACCGTAAGGTGCTTGGCGGCGTGTCGCTTGGGCGTCTTTACCCCGGAGCAGGCGCGCTTTCGAACGGCCTGCTTGTCGCCGTCACGGAAACGGCAACAAGCGAGGACGTCGAAACATTCGCCGCCGCTTTGCAGGAGATTCTGGCATGAACGCGATTAATCAAAGCGGATGGAAGCCCGAAATGGGCAAGGCAGGCGACTCCGCCCCTGCGACCTTCACCGGCAACAAGGCGTTGATGCTTGAAGAGGCATTGATTTTCGAGATTGGCACGTCCAGCACGACAGGCGTCGATCTGGCCGATGCGCCAAAGGTTGCCTCGCGCCTTGGCAATCTGGAACGGCACCGTGACATTGGCCTTCCTGGTCTGTCCGAGCCTGAAACCGTCCGCCATTACACGCGCCTCAGCCGTCAGAATTACGCGATTGATCTGGGCTTCTTCCCGCTGGGAAGTTGCACGATGAAGCACAATCCACGGCTGAATGAAAAGGTCGCGCGCATGGCGGGCTTTGCCGATGTGCACCCGTTGCAGCCGGTAGAAACCGTGCAAGGCGCGCTCGCGGTCATTCATGAACTTGCCCATTGGTTGATCACACTGACGGGGATGAAGGCCGTGGCAATGTCACCCAAGGCGGGTGCGCATGGTGAATTGTGCGGCATCCTTGCCATTCGTGCGGCGCTGACTGCGCGTGGCGATGCCCGTTCGGTCATCCTCTGCCCCGAAAGCGCGCATGGCACCAACCCGGCGACTGCGGCGTTTGCGGGTTATGCCGTCGAGAATATCCCGGCCACATCGGAAGGCCGCGTCGATCTGGCTGCGCTGAAGGCGCGACTTGGTCCCGATGTTGCAGGCGTCATGATCACCAACCCAAACACGTGCGGACTGTTCGAGCGCGACTTGCGCGAGATTTCGGACGCGGTGCATGCGGCAGGCGGCTATGTCTATTGCGACGGCGCTAACTTCAACGCCATCGTTGGGCGGGTGCGTCCAGGCGACCTGGGTGTCGATGCCATGCATATCAACCTGCACAAGACATTCTCCACCCCGCATGGTGGCGGTGGACCGGGTTCCGGCCCAGTTGTGCTGTCTGAGGCACTTGCGCCCTATGCGCCTCTGCCTTTCGTCGACAAGGACGGCGACCATTATCTGTTGGTCGAGGAAGAAACCGCTGGTGAGCATCACGAGTCCACCTTTGGCCGCATGGTTGCCTTCCACGGGCAGATGGGCATGTTCACGCGGGCATTGTCCTACATCATGTCGCACGGCGCCGATGGTTTGCGCCAAGTGGCGGAGGACGCAGTGCTGAACGCCAACTACATCCTCCGTAATTTGGAGGATGTGCTTGAGGCGCCCTTTGCCGACAGCGGCCCTTGCATGCATGAGGCCTTGTTCAGCGACAACGGCATGGCCGAAGGCTTCTCCACGCTCGATATCGCAAAGGGCCTGATCGATGAAGGCTATCACCCGATGACGGTGTACTTCCCGCTTGTTGTCCATGGTGCGATGCTGGTTGAGCCGACCGAGACCGAAAGCAAGGCCACGCTTGACCAGTTCATCGGCGCGCTGCGGTCAGTGGCGGAACGTGCAAAGGCAGGCGACCCGTCGCTAAAGTCCGCGCCGCATCACGCACCGCGCCGCCGCCTTGATGAAACACAAGCCGCGCGTAAGCCTGTGCTTGTCTGGCGTGAGCCTGAACAGGCGGTTGCAGCGGAGTGAGCGGTCCGCAGCCGTTTGTGTTTCAATCCGGCGCGGAGGTAAAACGCCACGCGCCGGCGACCGAACGCAACCGCGACGTAATTGCTGAAACGCTCGCGGCCTTGCTACCGGATAAAGGACTCGTGCTGGAAATCGCCAGCGGGACGGGCGAACATGCCGTCCACTTTGCGAAGCGCTTTCCTAATCTGACCTGGCAGCCAAGCGATCCGGACCCAATCGCCCTTGCGTCGATCAACGCATGGCGGGCGGACTCCAACGCACCAAATGTGCGTCCTGCGATGCTACTGGATGCGTCGGCAGAATGGCCCATTGCGCAGGCAGACGCGGTTGTCTGCATCAACATGACGCACATAAGCCCATGGGCGGCCACCGTCGGCTTATTGCACAATGCCGCGCGTATACTGCTGTCGAACGCGCCGCTCTTCATCTACGGCCCCTTCCGCCAGCGCGATGTCCCCTTGGCCGAAAGCAATGCTTCGTTTGACGCCTCACTCCGGCAACAGAACCCAGAATGGGGTCTGCGTTATGTCGAAGACATCACCGAGGAAGCACAAGAGGCCGGATTGCGCCTTGACCAAATCATCGAAATGCCAGCGAACAATCTGTCGCTTATTTTCCGCGCTTGATTCAAAGCAAATCGTATTATTGACATGCAGCTATAATCTCCCGACAAATTGCATCAGGCCATTGCGAAAAAAGGGCCAGTGCTAGGAGAGAACAACATGGCCGCTGCTGGCTTCGACATACTTACCTTTGATGGTTTCTTGACGCATTGGGCGGCGGAGCGGCCGGATTGGGCGGCGCTCTCGCAAGATGATCGCCACTTTACATATGCACAGTTGGAAGAGCGCACGGCAAAAATCGCCAGTATGTTGCTTGGCCTCGGTCTGACCAAGGGCGACCGGATTGCCTGGATCGGCAAGAACAGTGATTTATACTTCTCGCTGTTTTATGGCGCGGCGCGAATTGGCGTAGTGATGGTACCCGTTGGCTGGCGTCTGGCACCTGCCGAATGGGCATATATTGCCAACGACACAGGCGCGCGCGTGCTGTTTGCCGGGCAGGGGTTTGAGGTTGGCGTGCAGGCGCTGGCCGATGACTTGGCCGGTGTTGATCGGGTCATTACAGAGGAAGAAGCACGCTTGATGATCGAGGCGACACCGCGCGGTGCGTTTGAGCCCGCCGACCCCGATGATGCCGTGCTGCAACTGTATACCTCCGGCACTACTGGTAATCCCAAAGGCGCGGTGCTTTCGAACCGCAACCTGTTTGCCCTGCGCAAAAATTCCGCCGAAGAAGACCATGCCTACAGTAAGTGGGAAGATGACGAGGTCGTCCTCATCGCCATGCCCTGCGCGCATATCGGTGGGACGGGGCTTGGCATCATGGCGATGGCGTCAGGACTGCCCGGCTTAGTTCAGGCGGAGTTTACCCCTGACACTGTTTTTGACGCCATTGAGAAAGGTGGGGCAACGCGGCTCTTCATCGTTCCCGCTGCTTTGCAGATGATGGTTAATCACCCAAGGTGCCGCGAAGTCGATTACAGCCAGCTCAAATATATTCTTTACGGCGCAGCGCCCATTCCGCTTGAGCTTTTGCGCCAGTGCATGGATGTATTCAGCGCGGAGTTCATTCAGGTCTATGGCATGACCGAAACGACTGGCACCATCTGTATGTTGCCGCCTGAGGACCATGATCCCAATGGC
>JANPKN010000114.1:0-4176 GCA_031426075.1 Sphingomonadaceae bacterium | reverse complement strand
AGGGTCTGATGAAACGCGCCTAATTCAGCAAATGACAACAAGTCACGGCTATCTACGTACCCGGTTGCGTCTTGAGCAGCGCTTTGTCGATAGCGCTGACCAGACGGGGCTACGTGTGCGCCCGCGACTTGGTGTTGCAGTGCCGATTGACGCGGACGAACGCTGGACATTCAGAACCGATGCAGAGATGTTCCTGACCCTGCAAAGCACAAGTAAAGGTGGCGATACCGGACTTACGGGCCTTCGAACCCAGATGGGTATTGGCTACGACGTAACGCCAAAACTCACGTTAAGCGCTGGGTATTTACGCCAGCAAGATTTTGATGATCGTAGACCCGATGTCGTGGGCCATGCGCCAATAATTGGCATCGAATTTGCATTTTAAAAAGCAACCCGCGCACTGATTATTCCATCACACCATTTGCCCGAATGGATGATTTAAGTGCCTATTGTCAGCCGGTGTAATACTGTTACATCTATGTCACTTGCAGCCTGGAAAGGAGCGACGTTATGAGCGGTGAGGCGGTATACACTACAGGAAACAGCAAATTCCTTGGCTGGATTGAACGGACTGGTAACAAGTTACCTGACCCCGTATTCCTGTTCTTATATCTGGTCGTCGGGCTTATATTATTGTCGGTATTCGGCGCTGCTATGAATTGGTCAGCGGTACATCCAACCGAGATTGACCCGCAGACGGGTGCCAAGAAGGTCATCGCCGCGACCAGTCTATTGTCGGCAGACAATATTCGCAAATTGTGGGTCGAAATGCCCAAAACATTTACTGGGTTCCACCCGCTCGGATATGTCTTGGTGGTGATGCTCGGCGCAGGTGTTGCCGAAAAATCCGGACTGTTCGGTTCGGCTATGCGCGCCGGTGTTGCCAACGCGCCGAAATATCTTTTGACTCCGATCGTCGCCTTGGTCGCGATGATGGGCAATCTTGCCGCAGACGCAGCTTATGTCGTTCTCATTCCGTTGGCGGGCGTGATCTATGCCGCTGCCGGGCGCCACCCTATTGCGGGGATAGCAGCCGCCTTTGCGGGGGTGTCCGGGGGGTTTTCGGCAAATCTTTTTCCGGGGCAACTCGACGCGCTATTGTTCGGCATAACACAATCGGCAGCCAATACCGTGTTTCCCGATTGGCAGGCGAACATCGCTGGCAACTGGTACTTCATCGTCGGCATGACGGTCGTTTTCCTCCCCGTGATCTGGTATGTCACTGACAAGATTATAGAGCCGCGGCTGGGGATTTACAGGGCCGAAGGCGCGCAAGCCGTTGCGGCGGGTATGACAACCGCAGCAGCTGATGCGGGCGGCATTTCTGAATCGGAGATTAGCCAGCCGCTATCTGCGGATCAACGCAAGGGACTTCGTCATGCGGGTCTTGCAACCATAGGGGTGGTCGCCCTGTGGTTGTTTATGACACTTGGACCAGAAACGCCTTTGATAGACGAAGCTGCATCGCCAGAGGCGCAGCTAACGCCATTCTATCAGTCGCTAGTGGCTGGCTTCATGATACTTTTTCTGCTGGCCGGATGGGCTTATGGCCGCGCGACGGGTATTATTAAAAACCATCGTGACCTGGTTCGCATGATGTCGGAATCGATGGGCGACATGGCCTATTTCTTGGTGCTTGCCTTTGCCATAGCGCATTTTGTTGCGATGTTTGGTTGGTCAAATCTAGGCCTTATTACCGCTGTTCACGGTGCCGATGGGCTAAAGGCACTGGCGCTGCCCGCTCCAATTTTGTTGATTCTTGTCGTTGTATTCACAGCAGCGCTTAATTTGTTTATCGGATCGGCCAGCGCCAAATGGGCGCTGTTGGCCCCGGTCCTCGTGCCGATGCTCATGCTACTGGGTGTCAGCGCCGAAATGACCACAGCCGCCTACCGAGTAGGCGATGGCGCAACAAATATCATCACGCCGCTGATGGTATATTTCCCGCTTATTCTGGTATTTTGCCAACGCTGGGTAAAGGATTTTGGTATTGGAAGCCTTGCCGCCACAATGATCCCGTACTCTCTTGGCCTATTGCTGGTGGGCATGGCACTTGTAGGGATATGGGTCGCGACAGAAATTCCACTGGGTCCGTCTGCCCCTGTTTTCCTCAATGTTGGCTAGATGAACCACAAACAGTCAGGCTTAGGGACGGCCGTTGAACCTGCTGATAAACAAGCCTGACTGCTATTTGTTTTTGTTCATTTGGTCTTTGGTGACCGCAATCGGGCGCGAGGCTGTCTTGTGCAAAGGTGTATGTACGTCTGCTGTTGGCTTCAATCGCTTTATGTTGCGAGCGGACATACAAACGCCGCCAGTCCGCAGACTGACGGCGTAATGCGTGCTTATTTCTCAATTCAGGCGTAAGTTACAGAGACACTCGACTTGCGCGTTTTCGAGCGCATCGCACCACCTACGCCAAAAAAGCCAAGGAGGAAAAGTGCCCATGTGGATGGCTCTGGAACAGCAGCGACACTATCCACCACGATGTTGTTGATCAGGAACTGTGGCGCAGCGGTTTTACCAAATGCAGAAATCTGCACGCTCGAAAGCCCGGTAAAAGAGGCATTCAGTGTGAATTGATCAAAACTGACACCGTTGAAGTTGAAGGTTTGTGTGACCACACCGGTTCCCACGTTGCCAACAACCGTAATCCCGTCAGCGGCGGCAAAACTGTTTAGCGAAGCAGGGTTAAAATCTGCCGTGCGCGATCCCGCGAAAAACGACTGAAGCGAAAATAGCCCCATATCAGTTTTTGAGAACGATAAAACCGACAGGGTGTTCGCCGCAATCAGCGCTGGTGAAGTATTGTTTTGTATGACGCCAGCGTCGCAAAGAAATAGACCGCCTCCCGAAACGTCAGTAAAAGTAAAATTCTGGCTGGCGACCGGGCTTCCGGTCTGACTGCAACTGCCACTCGACAGATCTGAAAAGTTGAGCGTTGCAGCACTGGCACTGTTCGAGAATGCTAGAATGCTGACCATTGCAGCGACACCTAACGCTATGCGTTTCATTATTTATTTCCCCTGTTGTTTGAAATAGCAGTTAGCTTACCAAATTATCGTTTGGGAGTTTTGACGCAAAAATCCGAGTGTAGACCATTGGCACTACAGTCGTTACCGTCACATTTCATCCCCAGTCACCTGTTGACACGTCATATTCGGAAATTCAACTCCCTGATGTCAAAAATGCCGTTAACTTGTCCCAATTTTGGACAGATTGCTGTCAGCTTCATACGGTCTTAATTTCGCTGCCGAACGGCAGAATTATTAGAGCCAAGCGCCGAAATATGCCCGGTATTCGACTACTTGAGGAAGGCCCCGACATGCCTGACCGGGATCGGCGCGAGGAGTTCGGCGACAGCCAAGCTGTTTGGTTCAGCCAGATTTCCCGGCGCGTAATAGTAAGCTGTCAGTAATTGCCGCGCACAACCTTGCGTGAGCTGGCTTTCTCGGCGAGATCCTCAGGATAGAAATAGACGGCTCGCAAATTCCCTTGCGCATAACGTTTCGCTTGATCGTTGAAGTGCGGCGAGGCGGGGTCACTGCTCAAACCGCCTGCGCTCACCGCTCGAGCGCGGACCCGCGGACCGAACTCGACGACCGCGACAAAGCTGTTGCCGTAGTCGCCGTAGTAGCGCCGGGTCCCCGGATAGCGCTGTGCGCCGAACGAGGCGAGTGAGCCCCAGTTGGCCGATACGAAGGGCACCGGGATACTTGGTTTGGCATCATCGAAGGTTCGGACAATCGCACCGTCAAGGCGCTGGAAGCGGTTGATTTCGCCCCACGGTACCTGCCACGAGCCAAAGTCCGCTTTCAGCCTGGCCATCGCCGCATCGAGCGAAGCAAGTTTTTCAGCATCGCTGGCTTGCGCCATGAGCGCTTGTTGCACCGGGGCCATCGGCACTCCGGCAGCGGCGGCAACTCGCTCCCACAGCGCATCAGCCCAGAACACAGCGAGACTGGTCTCGGTCGAGGTCAAGCTCCAGCGATGGTCCCATCTGGCGAGGAGTGCGACAGCCTCTGCGCGCGATGTATCGGGGATGCGCGCTTGCGCTGCGACCAGTCCCGGGAGCTGCTCGGCGAACAGCGGTATCCACGGATCGTAAGCCGCCTCAACAAGCTGGTCCAGCGTGAAGCTCGGTCGCGCCGCAAGCACCCGCAGCGCCGCAGCTGT
>JANPKN010000113.1:0-3860 GCA_031426075.1 Sphingomonadaceae bacterium | reverse complement strand
GTTTGCCAATGCCCGCCCAAGCAACCATAAAGCTGAAACTGCGCCAACTATTCCCCAGCTGATCAGAAACTGGAGCAAGGCATTATGCGGCTGCGTGTGCGGCCAGCCGATATAGACTTCCCAGAAAGTGGATCCTGAGCCTAATCCCAGAACAGGCGCAGTTTGCCACTTTTGGAATGTCGCGGCCCACAAGTCCAATCGGCCCCCGGACATGGCGCTTGCCGTTACCGCGTCGGACGAGGTGAATAGACGGAAAGTGGGATCATCATAGGGCAACAAGACCCAAGCTGCGGTCATTGCGCCGCCGGTCAACATGGCCGTTACGCCGATCGTGCGGATGGTCGGTAATTTTCGATTTGCTGTAACCAGGATCACGGCGGTAACTACCATCGCAAGTATGGCGGCCCGTGTTCCTGACCAGACCGTCATTGCTGCGGAAAGAAAGTAAAGTCCATGTATCCACGACCCGCGTGACTTTTCTTCACCTAAAAGCAACATCGCAAGAAATCCCGCGGCGACAGCACCAGTCCATGAACCGAAATGCCGGACGCTGATAAAGCCCGGTAATGCGGACCCCCATTCAATGACGCCACCCGGGACCATCGATGCAGGCGGGGGAAGTGCAAAACGCCAAAATGTCAGGGCAGCTAAAGTTATCAACCCGCCACCCAGCAGCATTATGAAGGGACGATAACTTTGGACAGCCGGCCGGCGAAGCAGGTGAAAAATCGACAAAGCGAATAGCAAGTGGATGGCCGTAATGATTGAGATCGTAATGGATCGCACTGGGTAATCAGAAGCAAACAGGCTGCTCGCGAATACGCCAAAAATGAGAAAAGCCGAGGCGATTTTTATGTCGATGGGCAAGGAGAGCCACATTCTGGTGGAGTCCATTCCTCTGCGGCTGGCCCACAAAATCACGACTATTTCGCACAGAACAAACGGCGCCTCCAACAGTCGTGACCATTCTACCCATGGGGTCTGCATGCTGTGCATATATGTCGGGTACACCAGTGCAGAAAACACAGGCATGATGATCCCGATCCAGATCCCTAGCCATTCGGCGGTCGAGAAGCGGGCAAGGGCGAAGTTCCATTTGGTGGTGAAGTTTTGGGCAAGGTTCTCCATCGGCCAAGCGTTAGGATATTATGGTTAACAATCTGCTTATTGCACGACGACCGGCGGTTTACTGACCCATTGGAACCGTCTGTTCATCGACAAAGACCTTTGCCGTTTCGACAAGCCACGCAATCGTCGCTTCCTCTTGTCCGCCGTGCTGATATGACGTGGCCAGAAACAAAATCAGGAGAGCTTCTTATGCGCATAACCAAAACCGCGATTTCTGCACTTGCCATTGCGTTGGTGCATATGGGAACGCCCGCCATTGCGCAGACCGCTGGGGCTGCACCTGCCGTTATTGCCGAAGTCGATCAGAACATTGCGATCAAGGCATTTTTTGAAGAATATGATGCGCAGCAACTGGCGTTGTCGCCGCTTGGCAAGTCCTATCGCGGAATCAAAGATAGCGACTATGGCCGCTGGGGCGATTTCTCAACTGCTGGCGAAATGCGCGCCAATGAGGCCGAACGTTCGGCATTGAAGGAGATGCGCGCGCGCTTTGATCCCGCCAAGCTTTCGCCCGAGAACCGCCTGTCATACCGCCTGTTCGAAAAGCGTGCCGAGCGCAGCGAAGCGGCATTTAAATATAATGATTATGGTTATGTCTTTGACCAGATGAACGGGGCGCAAAGCCAATTGCCTGCCTTCCTCATCAACATCCACCGCGTCGACAACAAGTCCGATGCGCGCGCGTATGTGAACCGCCTCTACGGCCTTGGCCCCGGCATGATGGAGGGCATCTCGCAAGCCAAAACACGCGCGGCAGAAGGCATCATGCCGCCCAAATGGGTCTACCCTTATGTTATCAATGATGCGCGCAACGTCATTACGGGGGCCCCTTTTGGTGACGGTCCCGACGCGCCGCTGTTTGCTGATTTCAAACAAAAGGTCGCCAAGCTCAACATCACTCAAGTCGAAAAAGACCTGTTGATCGCGGACGCAGCGCAGGCTCTGAACACGTCCGTGAAGCCGGCCTATGACGCGTTGATTGCCGAGATGACTGCGCAGGAAAAGGTTGCAGGAACCGACGACGGCATTTGGCGCTTCAAGGACGGCGCAGGCTATTATGCCGAGCGTCTGGCCAACTATACCACAACCGATATGACGCCCGAACAGATCCACCAGCTGGGTCTGGCGCAAGTCGCGCGCATTCATAAGGAAATGGGTGTAGTCCAAAAGAAAATGGGCGTGAAAGGCAACCTTCAGGCCTTCTTCAATTACATGCGCACCGAACCTAAATTTTACGCACCTGAAACTGCCGAAGGTCGCGCACTCTATCTCTCTGAAACGCAAAAGGCACAGGACGCCATCACGCCCTTGCTTCCGCAATGGTTTGGTACTTTGCCAAAAGCACCATTGGTCGTGAAGCCAGTCGAGGCATTCCGCGAAAAGTCGGCGGGCAAGGCGTTTTACCAACGTCCAAGTCCAGACGGTTCCCGCCCCGGCACATATTACGCCAATTTGTACAAAATGGCCGACATGCCGCTGACTGAGGTGGAGGCATTATTCTATCATGAGGGCGTTCCAGGTCACCATTTGCAACTGGCAATTCAGACCGAGTTGAAAGACGTGCCTGCTTTCCGTCAGTTCGGCGGCGTCACCGCCTATTCCGAAGGTTGGGGTCTTTATTCGGAGAAGCTTGCCAAGGACATGGGCCTGTACACCGACCCCGCACGTGATTTCGGCCGATTGCAGCTTGAACTGCATCGTGCCATTCGTCTGGTAGTCGACAGCGGTCTGCACCACAAACGCTGGACGCGCGAGCAAGCGATCAAATATGTCGAAGACAATAGCGCAGATGCGCCGGGCGGCATTGTGAAGGCGATTGAGCGCTACATCATCTACCCGGGCCAGGCGACAGCCTATATGGTCGGCCGCCTGAAGATCAGCGAACTGCGCGACAAGGCGCAGAAATCGCTTGGGTCGAAATTTGACATACGCGGGTTCCATGACACGGTGCTGAAATCAGGCCCAGTGCCATTGGATGTTCTCGAAGAGCAAGTCGACGGCTGGATAGCTTCGCGGAAATAACGCGGGTTCATGAAGGGGCCGGGCCTATTCCAGCGGCGCGGTTCCTTCGTCACTCACCTTCACCCCAAAATCAAAATGGATCCGGACCCACACCCCCAGTTGGGGTTTGTTGTCGATGCGCGGGGGCTTTACGAGAAACTGCCACGCAGCAAGGCGTAGCGCTTTTGCGAGGCCTGTGCCGCGTGGGCTCTCGCCAATGATCTGACAATTTTCCACGCGGTTATGTTCGGCCATGCGGCAGGCAATATCCGCCGAAGCGCCCGGGGGGATGCGCTTCACCGCAGCCAGATAGGGCGAAAGTTCGCTGTCATAAGGCTCACGCAACCACGCTACAGGATATAATTGCGCGCCGCCGGGGCCAAGGCCCGGGCCCATCATGCCCTTTGCGCCCTGGCCGCTGGCCTTGCCATCGCCCGAACCACTGCCGCCACCGGCGGGCAGCTTTGACAGATCCATCGCGTCAAATTCGGATTTGCTGACTTTGATAAAATCAAGGCTGGGCGTGGGGGCTTTGACGGGGTTCACTGGCGGCAGCAGGGGCTTTGGGATGGGCGGCGTAAATGCGCTTTTCTGTTCTTTGGTGACTGGCGTCTGTATTTCGCTTTTGTCCGCAGAAGACTCGGATTCTGCCTCCGCCTCCAGCGAAAAGGTGCTGAGACCGCGTGTGCCTGCCGCTGGACCGCCCGCGCGCATGCTGAGGCTGAGTATTG
>JANPKN010000112.1:0-2815 GCA_031426075.1 Sphingomonadaceae bacterium | reverse complement strand
ATCGGCGCTACGCCCGAGAATACCGTATTCATCAGCGGTATCGGCTGTTCCTCGCGTTTCCCCTATTATATGGAAACCTATGGTTTTCACACCATTCATGGACGTGCGCCTGCGGTGGCAACAGGCGTTAAGCTGGCCAATCCCGACCTGGATGTCTGGATCATCACTGGCGATGGCGATGCGCTGTCGATTGGCGGCAACCACACGATGCACTTGCTTCGCCGCAATCTTGATTGCCAGATCATGCTGTTCAACAACGAGATTTACGGCCTGACCAAGGGGCAATATTCTCCGACCAGCCGTATTGGTACCAACAGCCCATCGACGCCTTATGGGTCGGTTGACCGGCCCGCGACACCATGCGCCTTTGCATTGGGTTCAGGTGCGCGTTTTGTGGCCCGCGGGTTCGACATATCGAAGAACCTGCCCGAGGTTTTGAAGGCCGCCCATGCCCATCGCGGCGCGGCATTTATTGAAATCTTCCAAAACTGCATCGTCTATAACAAGGACGTGTTTGAAGAGTTCGCTACGCCCAAGGGCGCCGAAGGGCATCAATTATGGCTGCGCCATGGCGAACCCATGCTGTTCGGCAGCGACAAGTCCGGCGGCATCAAGGGCATAGCGCTCGATAGTGATGCATTGACGTTGAAGGTTGTCGATGTCGTTGACGGTGATTGGAAAGGGGCAGGGGTACTTGTCCATGACGTCACCAACCGATCGCTTGCCCATATGCTGGTGGAAATGCCGTTCGGTGCATTCCCGATGGCGCTTGGCGTGTTGTATGACGACCCGCGCCCGACGTTCAACGATGCGGTCATTGCGCAGAATGAGGCTGCTAGCGTTGGCAAGGCGGCAGATTTGAGCAAGTTGTTGGCCAAGGGGCAGACTTGGACCGTTGAGGATGGGCATCCGGAAACATAATCCTGGTCGGGGCGATTTGACTGTATTGCAAACCGGGCTTCGCTACGTCACCTAAAGCTGATGGATAACCTCACACACAGCCTCGTCGGCGCGCTTATCGGCCAGATGGGTTTGAAACGGAAAACCGGCCTTGCGATGCCGACGCTGATTATCGCGGCGAACATTCCTGACATTGACGCCGTGGCGACCTTGCTTGGTGGGCAAGAGCATCTCGCGCTGCGGCGTGGGCTGACGCATGGGCCAATCGCGATGCTTGTCCTTCCCCTGATGCTTTGGGGTATCATGTTGTGGTTTGACCGCTGGCAAACAAAGCGCGGGAAAAGGCCAGAAAATCGATTGCCGGTGCATAAAGGCTGGCTGCTCACATTGGCTTATATAGGTTGCTTAAGTCACCCCTTGTTTGATTGGTTTAACAGTTATGGCATCCGCTTGTTGGAGCCATTTTCCAGCCAGTGGTTCTATGGCGATACATTATTCATCATCGACATATGGTTGTGGGCAGCCTTAATCGCTGGCGTTTGGATTTCGCGGCGCCGTGAACGCAATGGTACTACGACTTGGCGCGCGCCTGCTTTTGTTAGCTTCGCAGCAATCTGTGCCTACATCTTGGCCAATGGCCTCATCACTGGCCGCGCAGAACAATTGACGGCAATGGCCGTGCAACAGAAGCATGATCTCGTTCCAGCTTTGGTGGTTGCCAACCCGGTTCCTGTTCAATTCTGGAAGCGTGAAATGTTGTGGCGGGACGATAGCCATTACGGGCAGGGCAGCTATACCGCGTTCAACGATGTGCGCGTCGATGAAAATGTGCGCGCGCATTATATGGGCGTGGAGGATAAGAAGGCGTTTGCGGCTAATGTCGTTGAGCAGTCGCCGTTGTTATTCTGGTCACGGATGCCGGTTGCGCAGATTGTAGATGAAGGCAACAAACGTAATTTGCGCGTATCCGATCAGCGCTTTGCCGACCCTATGGTTGGTGATCGGTTCTCCATGACCTTTCCGATCGGAGACGAAAGCAAATGACGGCTCCCGTCATCCTCTGGTTTCGCCGCGACTTGAGGCTTGCCGATCAACCCGCGTTGGCAGCAGTGGTCGCAAGTGGCGCGCCGGTAATTCCAGTATATATCCTCGACGATGACACGCCAAAACACCGCAAAATGGGGGCAGCGTCCCGTTGGTGGCTGCACCAGAGCCTGACTGCGCTTGATGCCGATCTGCAGGCATTGGGTTCGAAACTGATCCTGCGGACCGGCAAGTCGGATGACATTCTATGCGCATTGGCCGAAGAAACTGGCGCATCGGCGATTCACTGCCTTCGCCATTATGAACCTTGGTGGCGCAATGCGGAGAAAGCAGTGGCGAGCGGCTTGGCCGCCGACTGCTCCTTTGTCTGCCATGATGGCAATTATCTGCTGCCTGCGGGAAGCGTAACGACCGGCAGCGGTGGTCAGTATAAGATATACACCCCGTTCATGCGCGCTTTGTGGCAGCATATGCCGCCACCGGTTCCGCTGGCACCGCCGACTGTCATTGCAGTGCCGGGTAGTTGGCCCGATAGCGACAGCCTGTCTGCGTGGCATTTGCTGCCGACTAAGCCTGATTGGTCGGGAGGCATGGCAGGCATGTGGACGCCGGGTGAGGCCGGGGCCAACGCTCGGTTGGAGGCGTTTGTCGACAAAGCCAGATATTATGACGAAAAACGCAATCTGCCGTCAGTAGAGGGTTCATCCTTTCTTTCCCCGCATCTGCATTTTGGCGAGATTTCGCCCGCCGCTTGTTGGCACGCGACGATGGATCAAGGCGGGTCAGTTGATGTGTTCCTGAAAGAACTGGTCTGGCGAGATTATGCGCAAAATGTCATCGTCCAAATGCCCGAATATGGCACAAAGAACGC
>JANPKN010000111.1:0-4217 GCA_031426075.1 Sphingomonadaceae bacterium | reverse complement strand
GAGAAGGGGGCCGACGGCCTCATTCCCGTCGCGGCAGGCGCTGGCGGCCATGCAGGCGTGACCTCGCCATTTGCGTTGATGCGCGAGATCCGCGAATGGTTTGATGGGCCTGTGGCTTTATCGGGTTCCATCGCACATGGTGCCTCCGTGCTTGCGGCGCAGGCCATGGGCGCCGACTTTGGCTATATCGGCAGTGCCTTTATCGCGACCAAAGAGGCCAATGCCGTCGACGGTTACAAGGAAAACATCGTCGAGGCGAAAGCGGCGGACATTGTCTATTCCGACCTCTTCACCGGCGTCAGCGGCAACTATTTGCGCCAGTCGATCGAGCGCGCCGGAATGGACCCGAACAATCTGCCGAAGGGCGATATTTCCACAATGAACTTTGGCTCAGGCGGAAATAGCGAAGCCAAGGCGTGGAAGGACATTTGGGGATCGGGCCAAGGCATCGGCGCGATCAAGGAAGTGCAAACCGTCGCACAATTCGTTGACCAGCTAGAGGCAGAATATCGCGCAGCGAAAGCCAGCCTCGATGCGCGGTATTTGGGATAATACAATGGCGCTTCGCGCGTTGTTGCAGTACACGTAATCTAGCGCGCAAAGCCGCAAAGACACGAATAAGGAGAAGCTCTTAGCTTCTTTCTTTGCGCCTTCGCGGGTTTGCGTGAAATGATTTTACGTCTTAGCTAGCTTTCTCAAAAGCGACGCTGATGTCCAAGGTGACGTTGTCCGACACCATTGGAATGCCGTAGCCGATGCCGAATTCGCTGCGTTTGATGACCGACGTGGCGTGGAAGCCTACGGTCGCTTTCTTGTTAAACGGGTTGTTTCCAGCACCGGAAAATTTGGTGTCCAGTACGACTTGCTTCGTAACGCCGTTGAGGGTCAGATTGCCGGTAATTTTGGCCGTTGTGCCACTGGCAACAACGCCAGTTGAGACAAACTTCGCGTCAGTTGGTGCTGGGCCGAAAAAGTCTGCCTTGCCGCCGTCCTTGCCAGCGCGCAGCAGGTGTTCGGTCAGGCCTGCACTTGCCGTGGTAACTTTGCTGACGGGAATCGTGATATCGACCTTCGCAGCATTCGGATTGGCAGGATCAAGTGTCAGCGTTCCAGTTGCGTCACCAAAAATTCCGAAATAATCGTTGAACCCGAAATGGCTGACGCGCCAACCGATCAGCGTATGGCCGGGGTCGGTGTTGTATGTTCCAGCGGTGACGCGAGCGACCTCCATCGTACCGGGAACTTGCGGCGCGCTTTGCGCGATAAGTGGCACAGCGACTAGGAGGGGAAGGGCACATAAAAGCTTACGCATAGGTCTGCTCCAGACAATAAAAAGGGGAAGCACCAATGTCGGTGCCTCCCATAAATGAGTCAAGCTAGGAAAAGGGTTTAGTTTTTCGCCTGATCCACCAGCTTGTTCTTGGCAATCCACGGCATCATGGCGCGCAATTTTGCGCCTGTTGCTTCGATTGGGTGCGCTGCTGCTGCCTTGCGGGCGGCCTTCAATTCGGGTTGACCTGCGCGGTTATCGAGCACGAAATTCTTGACGAAACGGCCGGATTGGATGTCGGCGAGAACGCGCTTCATTTCCGCCTTGGTTTCGTCCGTGATGATGCGTGGGCCAGTCGTGATGTCGCCATATTCTGCGGTGTTCGAGATGGAATAACGCATGTTGGCAATGCCGCCTTCATACAGAAGGTCAACGATCAACTTGGTTTCGTGCAGACATTCGAAATACGCCATTTCGGGCGCATAGCCAGCTTCGGTCAAAGTCTCGAAACCCGCCTGAATCAGGTGGGTGATCCCGCCGCACAAGACGGCCTGCTCGCCGAAAAGATCGGTCTCGCACTCTTCGCGGAAGTTGGTTTCGATGATCCCACTGCGGCCGCCACCAACGCCGCTGGCATAAGCAAGCGCGATGTCATGGGCATTGCCGCTGGAGTTCTGCGCAACCGCGATCAGGCACGGCACGCCGCCACCCTTTTGATATTCGCTGCGCACGGTGTGGCCGGGGCCTTTTGGCGCGATCATGATGACGTCAATGTCGGCGCG
The DNA here is from genome assembly GCA_031426075.1 of Sphingomonadaceae bacterium. Lineage (GTDB taxonomy): Bacteria > Pseudomonadota > Alphaproteobacteria > Sphingomonadales > Sphingomonadaceae > Sphingorhabdus_B. The sequence continues at coordinate 2,165 of JANPKN010000111.1, read as the reverse complement.
TGGTTCAATGAGACCGAAGTGAATGTTGAGGCCGTGGGCGAAAGCAAGCGCCGCGCCGGGCTTCATGTTCGCATGCAGGTCATCGGCATAAATTGCGGCCTGATGTTCGTCAGGGGCAAGCACCATAAGGATATCGGCCCATGCGGCCGCGTCTGCATTGGCCAAGACTTTGAAGCCAGCGGCTTCTGCCTTTTTGGCAGTCGCGGAACCAGCGCGCAGGGCAATGGCTACATCAGCAACGCCGCTGTCACGCAAGTTTTGTGCATGGGCGTGGCCCTGACTGCCATAGCCTACAATTGCGACTTTCTTGTCTTTGATAAGTCCCAGGTCGCAATCTGCGTCGTAATATACTTTCATTCTTCCGTCCCTCTTCCTTGCCGTCACCCTGAACTTGTTTCAGGGTCTTACTTTCAACGGCGCAATATTAAGACCCTGAAACAAGTCCAGGGCGACGATTAAAACTCAACTCGTTTCAGAACCGCGCATTAGCCCGACAATTCCAGTCCGGCCAACCTCGACAAGGCCGACTTCGCGCATGAGCGTCACAAAAGTGTCGATCTTTTCCGGGCCGCCGGTAATTTCAAAAATGAAGCTGTTGACGGTCGCGTCGATGACGCGTGCCCGGTAAATGTCGGCTAGGCGCATGGCTTCAACCCGCTGGTCGCCAGCGCCGCAGACCTTTACCAATGCAAGCTCGCGCTCAACATGGGGGCCTGCTTCGGTCAGGTCTGTCACTTTATGGACCGGGACAAGCCGCTCGCATTGAGCGATGATCTGGTCGATGACGGGTGGCGGACCTCTGGTCACAATGGTGATCCGGCTCGTCGTATGGTCTTCGCTGATGTCGGCGACGGTCAGGCTGTCGATGTTATATCCACGCGAAGTGAACATCCCCGCGATCCGCGCCAGCGTGCCTGCTTCGTTATCGACAGTAAGCGTCAATACATGCCGCTCGGTGAGTTCCTGCTTGATATGCATTATACGAGCGCCTTTGCTTCGTCATCCATGGTGCCCGATACTTCGTCCGCATTCAGGATCATGTCGGTATGCGCCGCGCCTGACGGGATCATCGGGAAACAGTTCGACGTTTTGTGCACGCGGCAATCGAACATCACTGGCCCGTCATAGGCGAGCATTTCGGCAATGGCGTCATCAAGCTCTGCCGGGTCATCACAACGAATGCCTTTCCAGCCATAAGCTTCAGCGAGCGCGACAAAGTCGGGCAGACTGTCGGAATAGCTTTCGGAATAGCGGCTCTCATAGGTCAGTTCCTGCCACTGACGCACCATGCCCATCCATTCATTGTTTAGGATGAAGACCTTGACCGGCAGACGATATTGCGTTGCCGTCGCCATTTCCTGAATGTTCATCTGGATCGATGCTTCACCAGCGATATCGATGACCAAAGCGTCCGGATGACCCATTTGCGCCCCAATCGCAGCAGGTAGGCCATAGCCCATGGTGCCAAGGCCGCCACTCGTCAGCCATTTGTTTGGTGCGTCAAAATGGAAATGCTGCGCGGCCCACATTTGGTGCTGGCCTACCTCGGTAGTGATGATTGGAGCCTTGTCCTTGGTGGCTTCAAACAGGCGTTCAATCGCATATTGTGGCATGATTTCCTGCGTGCTGCCGGGGTAGCTCAGGCAATTGACCGCCCGCCAGCCCGTGATCCGCGACCACCATTCATCAAGCTGCTGCTTTTTGTATTTCCGGCCTTTCCAGACATCGATCATCTGGCGGATAGCGGTGCCAACATCAGCAACGATGGGAAGGTCGACGCGAATGGTCTTGTTGATGGAGCTACGGTCGATATCGACGTGAATTTTGATACTGTCGGGCGAAAACGCGTCCAGACGGCCAGTTACGCGGTCGTCAAAGCGCGCGCCGAGGCACACCATGACATCACACTGGTTCATCGCCATATTGGCTTCGTAGGTCCCGTGCATGCCCAGCATGCCAAGCCAGGCTTCGCCGGACGCAGGATAGGCGCCTAGGCCCATCAAGGTCGATGTAACTGGCGCACCGGTCAACTCTGCCAGCTCGCGCAATGCTTCGCTCGCTGCAGGGCCGGAGTTGATTATGCCGCCGCCGGTATACAAAATTGGTGCTTTTGCGTTGGCAATCAATTCGACTGCTTTATTGATTTCGGAATAGTCGGCTTCACC
>JANPKN010000110.1:0-21599 GCA_031426075.1 Sphingomonadaceae bacterium | reverse complement strand
CCATCGTCCATGGCCTGCGCAATATGTGCCGCGACATTGGCGGCGATGCGCTCCGCCATGGGCAGAATAACCGCACCGCCGGCTGCTTCATTCAACAAACCAGACCGCATGATGCCTTTGCCAGCGGACAGGGTCGCGGTCAGGTCGAGCCCGCCAAGCAGACGGTCTGCATCGACATTGGAGGGGATTTTGATGACTGGGCCAGACCGCGCAATCGACGCACGTGCATCGCTTACCATCTCGTCGCGGACCGGACTGTCGCCGCGCAATATGATTCCGCCGAAGGACGCTGGCGCACAGAGGAACAGATCAAGCGCCAGTTCTGCGTCACTGATAGCCGCATCCAATGACGCGGTTGCGCTCACCCGAAAAGCTCTTCCAGCGCGCGCTCGATACGCACGGTTGATCCGGTTTCATCTAGAATATTTCGGCGAAGCCGGTGACGCAGTGCAAGCGGCGCGATCGATTTGAGGTGCGCGCGCGTGACGGTCTTTTTGCCGTCGAGCGCGGCGGTTGCGCGGCTGGCGCGCATCAAAGTCAGCTCTCCACGAAGTCCGTCTGCGCCGACCGCCTTGCACAATTCCGCCATGTCGGTGAGGATGTTTTCGGGTGTTTCTACTATCGGCAATGCCGTCTTGGCACGGGCGATATGACGCAACACTTTGGCGTCTTCGCTCGCCCAGAGTTGCGCGAAACTTGTGCCGTCTTGCTCATTCGCATCGCATCGTTTCATGATCTCGACGCGCTGTGAAATGTCCTGCGGCGTGCGCACTTCGACTGATAGGCCAAAGCGGTCGAGCAGTTGTGGGCGCAATTCGCCTTCCTCTGGGTTACCGCTGCCTACAAGCACGAAGCGCGCCTTGTGCCTGATGCTCAGGCCGTCGCGCTCCACCAGATTTTCGCCTGACGCCGCTACATCTAGCAACAGGTCAACGACATGATCCTCAAGCAGGTTGATTTCGTCGATATACAGAAAGCCGCGATGCGCCTTTGCCAACAGACCCGGCTCGAACTGCTTCTCGCCATGCGCAAGCGCGCGTTCGAGGTCGAGCGAACCAAGCACGCGGTCTTCGGTCGACCCCAAGGGCAGGTCCACAAAGGGCACCGAAATTTTGCGTGCTTTGGTGCCGGTGCAATGGTCCGGGCAGTCATGCGGTTGATCGGGATCACAGTTGAACCTGCATCCCTCAACCACTTTGATTAACGGCAAGGTCGCCGCCAGTGCACGTGCAGCCGTCGACTTGCCGGTGCCACGGTCGCCAAAAATCATGACCCCGCCGATTCGTGCATCCACTGCAGCTATGAGTAACGCGCGCTTCATTTCGTCTTGTCCGACGATCGCGCTAAAAGGAAATCCGCCCATGGCCCATTGCTATCACACAAAAGCGGCACGGCAAGTCGTGATTATAGCATTTTGCCTTTCGCTTGGTGATTGGACGTTGATGGCGCGATGCCCACTGCTCGCCGCCTTCCGGAACTTTCACGTTCCACTCCAGTTTTGAAGTCAGTTCCGGACAAAAGCGGTTGAACCAAAAAGGAGACTCAGGATGCGCAACATACAAAAAAACTGGAAAGCCATCGGCATTTTGGGACCATTGCTCGCGGTTGGCCTTGCTGGGTGCGCGACGGTTGAAGAAACCGTTGCAGAAGCGGTTTCCGAAACAAAGCGTGCGAGCCTGACGGGCGCTGAAATCGTCGGAATGCGTGGCGACACGGATGGCTATGCAAAGGCCGAATTGTCGGTGTCGGACGAAGCCAACCAGATTTGCTATGACCTGAATGATGTACGAGGTATTGGAGAAATCACTTCTGCAGTGATCTATCGTGGCGGCAAAGGCACGAATGGCCGGGCGGTCATCCAGATGCGCAAAGCCAATGAAGGTGGCTGGAAAAACTGCGTTGGCCGGACCGAGTGGCTAGAAAATTCCGTTGAGCGCGCCTCGGGTGCTTATTATATTCAGGTCAACACGTCCGAGTTTCCGAATGGCGCCATTCGTGGCCAGTTCTACTGATCTTTGAAAAGAATAACGACCTAACATGCACGCCGGGTTGGTTTACGTATCGGATTCCGAACCCGGTATTGCGCGCGTCCGCCGCGGAAAGGGGTTCAGCTATCTTGATCCCAGCGGCAAAACAATCAGCGCAAAATCCGAACTTGTCCGGATAAAGTCGCTTGCGGTGCCACCTGCGTATCGCAACGTGTGGATATGCGCAGACGAGAATGGCCATATTCAAGCCACTGGTCTGGACGACGCCAACCGCAAACAATATCGCTACCATCCACTATGGAGTGAAGCGCGGAGCGGTGCCAAATTTGACAAATTGTCTGATTTTGGCATCGCGCTCCCGCAAGTCCGCCGCGCTGTGGAATCCATCTTGACGGGCGCCAAGCGCGATGATGTTTTTGCCAAGGAAGTCGCGATAGCGGCAGTCGTGCGCCTTCTCGATCACACCGCGATGCGTATTGGCGGGCGCTCGCGCACAAGCCAGGGTGCAACCACCTTGATGCTGCGCAATATCCGGTATGATCGCGATCGGTTAAAGCTGCAGTATACGGCAAAGGGCGGCAAGAAGGTGAAGTGCAGCGTCACCGACAAAAGGCTTCAGCGCATTCTGGAAAAGATTCATGATCTGCCTGGGAAACGACTGTTCCAGTATATTGGGGCGGACGGGGAAGTGCATCCGCTCGACAGCGGCGACGTGAATGCCTGGCTCAAGGAACGCACCGGCATCGACCATATCAGCGCCAAGATGTTTCGCACCTGGCACGGTAGCGTTGCCGCGCTCGAAGCGGTGCGCAAAGCCAAAAAACCGAGCATCCGCATTGCGTGTGAGGCGGCGTCCTGCGTGCTGTGGAATACCCCGGCAATTGCGCGCAAAAGCTACGTCCATCCTGCTGTTCTGGATATCGCGACGGCACATGACGCGGCAGGCGCATTTGCGGCGCTATCCTTGCGGCGTAGCAAAGGATTGGTAGCCGCTGAGCAACGGTTGATGGCGTTGATCAACTCAAATGCGCAATGATGGTCCGGCAGTTGAACTAAGCTGCCTCTGCAGCGTTTCCATTGCGGCGTTCAAAAAAAGGAATAACCTGCATGAGAATTGAAAAAGAAGATGCGCGGGCCGGAAAGACCGGCATGGGCGTACGTTATGTGCTGGTAGTTTCATTAATCCTCGCGGTGGTCGCGATGATAGCTGTCTATCTGGGAGTTGTATGATGATGAATATGGAAGATATGGTCGGCCCTGATCCCAAACCTTACAGCCCGCCTAATGAGGTTCCGGGGACAACCCCGGATGAGGTAGTGCCGGATCAAGGGGACACAGATTACCCCGGAAGCATACCGGATGAGACGCCGGTCGAGAGCCCGCCGCCTGCATCCGAGCTTCTGAACTAAAAAAGGGGGCTGTCGCCAAATTTGCCGACAGCCCTTCTTTGCATCACCCGTTGACGATAGTGCCCCCATTGGGATGCAGCACTTGTCCAGACATGTAGCTTGAATCGTCGCAGGCCAGAAACAGAAAGCTTGGGGCAACTTCATTGGGTTGTCCCGCGCGTTTCATCGGCGTGCTTTCACCGAACGTCGCAATTTTTTCGGGCGGAGCGCCGCCCATCGGGTTTAGGGGAGTCCAGATCGGACCCGGGGCGACGCCATTCACCCTTATGCCTTTTTCAATCAGATTTTCTGACAGACTGCGGGTAAAAGCCGTGATCGCACCCTTGGTAGCGGAATAATCGAGTAGCCCCTTCGCGCCTTCGTACATAGTTACGCTGGTGCAATTGATAATGGCCCCGCCTGCCGGAATATGTTCCACCGCAGCCTGCGTTAGATAAAACATCCCGAAGACGTTCGTTTGGAACGTCCGCTTCAGTTGTTCGTCGGTGATGTCCCGAATTTCGTCATCCGGATGCTGCTCACCTGCGTTATTTACAAGAATATCAAGCTTGCCAAAGCGTGCGACGACGTCCTCAACCGCACGGTGACAGAATTTGGCATCGCCGATGTCACCCGCCAATAATAATGCCGATCTGCCCTCGTGTTCTACGGCGCGTGCGGTGATTTGGGCATCATCATGTTCTTCAAGATACACTATCGCTACGTCACAGCCTTCGCGCGCAAACAACACCGCAACCGCGCGGCCAATACCACTGTCACCGCCAGTTATTAGCGCAACCTTGCCAGCGAGACGGCCTGAGCCCAAATAGCGGGGGTGCCATTCAGGCTTCGGGCTCAGCGCCGTTTCATGACCGGGCAGGTTATCTTCCTGCACTTGAGGGACAATGTCGGTCGCGCTCTCATTCACGATGCCGTTCCGGGCGTAAATGAAGGGGGATCGCTAGCAGGAAAAGATGCATCCGACATGTCGTCGACTTCGCTCCAATCGTCGCCGGGATGATCACGCATGGAATCAAGACCGGCATGGCGGGTTTGGTCGAAGTTTTCATAATCGGTTTCATCATCGGCAAACGCGGCTGAAAAATCATCTTTCCATGCGCCCGCTTTCGGCATCCACTGGTGGCGGGTTGCATACAGCCCCGCACCCACTGCCACGCCTACGCCGACCGCGGAAATCACAGCGCCCAGCCATGACGGCATTTCTGTCGCTGGCTTTCGGTTGGCACGCGGCTTGCGGGGCTTTGCTGCTTTGCCTGCAGATTTGTCGGTTTGCTTGTTATGTGGATGCGTTGAGCCATCGATGCCTTTTTCCTGGCCATTACTACTTGATTTTCTGGTGGTTTCTGACTGTGCCATGTCATCCTCGCTTTCATAATTCTGGTGGGTGTTCGGTCTAAATGGCTAACAGACAAAGGTGCGGCATGGTTCCTCTGAACAGCGCCAAAATCGCTCGATTGAGCGGGCTCCGGACAAATTGGGAACCAAATGGCTCAAGCGATGTTTTCCCTCGCACTCTGAAAGGGAGAAATAACATGAATATCATTATCATTCTGGTCGTCGGTGGCATTTTGGGTTGGCTGGCCAGCATCGTAATGCGCACAGATGGCCAACAAGGTATTTTCTTGAATGTCATCGTTGGAATCGTGGGTGCCTTTTTGGCCGGATTCATCATCACCCCCCTGATTGGTGGCGCGCCTATTACTAGCGGCAATTTTGACATTCGCTCGCTGATCGCATCATTCTTGGGTGCAGTCGTTCTGTTGGCGATCGTCAACATGTTCCGTCGCGGCCGGGTCCGCTAATTATTTAACTGAGGGAAAAGTCTATGAAAAAGTCCATTATGATTCTTGCGGCGTCATTGTCGTTTGCGGCACTTGGTGCATGTGATTCAGGTTCAGAAAATGCACAGGAACAACAGGCTGACACTGTTCGTGAAAATGCGGAAGTTCAAGCTGACGCCATGGAAGACAATGCCGATGCGATCGATACCACTACAGATGGTATGGATTCTGCAACGGAAAACGCCATGGAAAACAAGGCTGACGCTGTTCGTGATGCAGGTGAAGCTAAGGCTGATGCCATGGAAGACAATGCAGACGCGCAAGACAAATAATAGTCTCGCTTATGCTTGAAAAAGGGGCTCGTCAGGCAACTGACGGGCCCTTTTTGTTGGACGGTTCTAAAGCGCCGCCTGGTATAGATGATGTAGGTAATTAGGATTGAACATCGCCAGCTTGTACAGACCTGCCAAATCATTCACGCGCAATGTGCCGCGCTGGATTGTTGCAAGCCCGCTTGCGTTTAGATCTTTAATCGTTCGGCTGACATGTGGTTGTGTCATGCCTAGGGCATCCCCAATATCAGACTGGGTGAGTGGGAAACGGCACAGGCCATTTTCGGCAAGTCCAACCATCTTCAAACGCAAAAATAGCTCACAGGCCAAGTGCGCGAGACTTTCAACAGCATTACGCTGACCCACCGAGACGAGCCATTCGCGCTGAATTGACGCAGACAGCAACGAATCCCACCATAATGCGCGCAGGACACGCGGATGGTCGTTTCCAAGCGTTTCAAACTCTGGAGGCGTAAACATGGCGTATTGGACGGGAGTAATCGAACCGATTGAGTGGTCCATCGCGTCCAGAATATAGACATGCAGGTCGGCCAAGTCGCCCGGTACAAAGAATGCCAAAATCTGGCGCCTGCCGTCCTCCAATATTTTATATCGGCATGCCCAGCCGTCGACGATCAGGTTTACCGTTTTGGGGTCTTCGCCTTCACGGATAATGTCATGCCCGCGCTGCAGCGATTTTACCCGCTTTTCAGCCAGTGCCTCAACGGCGCGTTCGCCGTCTGCTCCCAGAGGGATGAATGCATTTAATTTTCGGACTAGAAACTTCCCTGACATTTATCCCCCTCGAATATTATGCCTGTTCATGATTTGGGTTCTGATTCTAACTGGCGCCTGTCGGTCGCTGAGGGCACATTAGGCAGCGGGAATGTCAGCACGACGTGCGTACCGCTCCCTTCACTGCTTGATATCGACAGCTTGCCATCAACCTGCGTGGCAAATCCGCGCATCAATTCTGTTCCCATTTGGCCAGCCTCATCGGTGACCACATAGCCTTGACCATTGTCCGAAATCTGGAGAACGGCTTCGCCGCCTTCCAATTGAAATTGCAGGGTGACTGCACCGCGTATGCCGGCTGGAAAAGCATGGCGAAATGCGTTGGTTACGGCCTCAACCACAAATAACGTTAGAGGTACTGCGTAGTCGATGGGGACGGGAAAATTGCCTGCGGTACAGTTCAATTGCACATTTGGCGTTGACCGGCTCGCACCTCGCAGCTGCACGCATAATTCAGCCATCAAATTATCAATTGCTACTTCGCCGCGCTCATAGCCATTATCCTGCTCGTACAAAAGCCGGTGAATCAGCGCCAGCGCGTTTATCCGCGCTCTGGTTTGCGCCAATACTTCTTTCGCAGCGCCTTCACGGACGCGGCCGGACTGCAACGTCAACAGGCTGTTGATAATCTGCAGGTTGTTCTTGACCCGATGGTGCACTTCACGCGTCAGCAGGCTTTTGGCCTCAAGCGCTTGTGTTAGATCTGTACTGCGGCGGTTAATAACGTCGGCCATGCTGTGCAAATCTGCACTAAATGCAGCGATTTCTTCAGGTGCACGTTCGAATTTGCGCCGGTCTCCGCTGAAATCGCCTTGGGCAAATCGCTCTGATACACCGCGCAATTCGCGCAGCCAGATTAATACCAAACGGTTGGTGCCAACCCAAATTGCAATCGAAGCAAGCAATATTGATATGAGCGGCAACAAGATGCTGGCGCGTACTTGCGAGACTGCTGCTGCCATTAAGTGATCGCGCGGTTCTGCATATATGACGAACAGGTCGGAGCTATACAGCTTGCGCAAAGTGTACATCCATTGCGTGCCCTGGATATCGCGGGTTTCGATTGGTTTGTCTTGGCGGGCCGTTACGTCTGGTTTAAAAGTGAGAGGGCGGCCACCGTCGGCGACAGTCGCCCCATCGCGTGTCACAATCGCCAGCGTGCCCGAATTACCTTTGGCGGCTTTCCGTAAAGCTACACTGAGATAGTCGACATCAATGGCTGCAGTTAATGTGCCATCTCGTTGGCCATTTGAGTCGCGTAGGGGTAGAATTAGGAATAAGACATCGCGTCTGGATATTGGTGCATAAACAGGCGCTTTGGTAATGGTCATACCATCAGCATTGGCCCCACGCTGCCACCAGCGTTCATTCGCAAGATTCACCAGCCCGGAATGCGCAAGCGCAGAACAACGCACTGTGCCATCTGCAGATGTGCGCGCAATGTTGGTGACTGCCCGATAGCCGCTTATCGATGCCTGCAAGGCAGATGCACAATCTGCCGTAATGCTTGTTACATCCCTGTTAGTTGCATGCGCCAGCAGCAAATGCTGGGCGATAACGAACGGGTCGCGCTGGCGCTCTGCAACTGAACTTGCAGTGCCGCTTAACCGACCAAAGGCCAGATTGCGCGTATTTTCCAACGTCGACATGCCTTGAAAAAAGCTGACCACGACGACTGGCAGCAAAGCTGCAAACACGACCAGAATCAGGCCCTGTCGCAAGGTCATTGGGCGGAAAAAAGACACTTAAACCCCCGGCAGGCAGCAATTTACCGTCAAATACTTGGCGTGGGGTCAGGATGCTTGGACATTTCATCCCGAACCGGTTTAGCAGCCTGCGGCTTTTTCAAAACGGCCTCATCTGGCCCATTAATTAATGCGGCCAGCGCGACGCGGCCACGTGCAAGGCGACTTTTTACTGTACCAATGGCACAGCCGGTAATCTCGGCCGCCTCTTCATAACTTGCACCACCAGCGCCAACGAGCATCAAAATTTCACGTTGTTCAGCAGGCAGCTTTTGTAGAGCCTTTTCAACATCGGTCATATGAATGTGGTGCTGTTGTGGAGGTGCCTCGACCAGCAGACGTTCCGCTGCTTCCGGATCCCAGCTAGTCATGCGCGAATTTTTGCGCATCGTAGTGTAAAACTGATTGCGCAAGATCATGAACATCCACGCGCGGAAATTTGTACCAGGGGTAAAGCTTTCATGCGCCGCCCAAGCACGCATCATAGCCTCTTGGGCAAGATCGTCCGCAAGTTCGCGATTGCCGCACAACCCACGGGCAAAGGCACGCAAAGAAGGGATGAGCGCGACCATCTGAGTCCGAAAATCATCAGACGCATCTCGCTTTTCGGTCTTGGCCAGCGGTTCCACCGAAAGTCCGCTCACGAAAATTTCTTAGTGGCCGACATTTTGGCATCGATTTGGTCCAAAAGATCAAGAAAATCATTGGGAACAGGCTCATTTGCGATGCTGTCGTGCATTTGACGCAATGCCGCGGTTAGCGAGTCAAACTCCGGGTCCATTGCTCCCCCCAAGTGGCTGGCCTGCCGTTTGCCTTTTTTCATATTCGATTGACCCCCTCCATCGTTCCACGCGCTCGGAAACGTGCCCGACCCCGGGTGACCACAATTTGTCGTTATACCCATTGTTCAATAACACGATCTGAGCAGAAGAGGATATTTTTTCATATGCGATTAAGCTGCTAAAGATGATATTGTTCCACAGGTCGGAACAAAAATGCGGTTCAGGCGTATTAGTTCAGCTAGCAAAGGGAGCAAATATGTCATTTAGGCAGCAACTGGCATCGCAATTGCCATATCTTAGGCGTTACGCGCGTGCATTGACGGGATCACAGTCGCTAGGCGACGCGGCCGTACGCGAAACATTAGAAGCTTTACTTGAGGCCCCCGAAGAATGGGACGAGACAGCCCCGGTTAAGACCGAGTTGTTCAGAACATTTCATCGTATCTGGAATAGCGAAATGATTGCGCCGCTTGAATCGCGTGGTCGCAGTGGCGTTATCGCACAATTTCCTGTGAAGCGTCGCCAAAGCCTTCTGTTATCGACAGTAGAGGGCTTCAGCGCGGACGACGTGTCCGTGATATTGGGCATTGCCGAAAGCGACGTTACCGAGCATGTGCAAGCGGCACGTAGCGCGATTGAAGACGCTTTGTCGGCGCGGGTACTCATCATCGAAGATGAATCCATCATCGCGCTTCATATCAAGCAGATTGTTGAAAGCTTAGGTCACGAAGCGATCGCCATTGTCCGCACGAGGGCAGAGGCCGTTGCCAAAGCACGTGATGAGCGGCCAGAACTGGTGCTCGCGGACATCAGCCTTGCAGATGGATCGAGCGGCATCGACGCCGTAAAGGACATTTTGGCCGAGCAGACCGTGCCAGTAATCTTTATCACAGCATTTCCGGAACGCTTGCTAACGGGTGAGCGGCCGGAGCCTACATATCTGATAACAAAGCCTTTTGAACCTGAAACCGTCATCGCGACCATCGGTCAAGCATTGCTGATGCATCGCGACGTGGACGTTGATTCACAAGCGGCATAAATTTTATGGAACAAAATTTGAAAAGGGCGGTTTGACTTTTCGAAATGATATTTACAGGTCGACAAATAGGGAAACCTAAATGTTGACCAGCTGGTCGCCCTCCCCCCCCCCCTAGACCAGCGCCCTAACACCCCGGCTTAACCGCCGGGGTGTTTTCTTTTGAGCAACATAAACGCCTTGCCCAGTCGCAAAAAAATAGACCCCATCGCAAAGTACGATGGAGCCCATTCATTGGTTCTACTACGCTGCCAGCCCCACATTTGGCTGTCTTGCACGCAAGATTTACGCTGCGCTCATTCCGTGTTTCAAATCGCGCATTTGATCATGACCTGATTTTACCGAGTCATAACATTTGCTGATCAACGTACGGGTTTCAGTCCCAAGGTTGACGTCTTCCAATGCAGTCTCAAATTTGGCTTTGATGTGATCTTCGCCGCGTTCTACTTCCGCAATAACTGCCTTGTCATCCCTTCCAGTGATGGCATCGCGCAAATCCATGAAAGCACGATGTGCCCCAGCCAAAATAGATCCATCGTCCTGCGGGTCACCGCCCAAGGAGCGCACATGCTGGCGCAGTTCGTCTGCAACGTGCTGACGCTCGTTAGCGCGTTCAGAAAAAATTGCCTGAAATTGGTTGTTGTTCGCGTCTTCGGCTGCCGAACGGTATCCGTCGACACTATCAATCGTGGTTTTGATGAGATCATTTACTATCTCAATATCGTGATTACGTGCGTCCATGATGTCGTCTCCTTTTAATGGGTTGCAAAAGTTCAACGCATGGCTGGAGCATTTGTTTCCACTGTTACAGGGTGCAGTTATGAGATTGGACGAAGTGACAGCGTAGCCGGATGGATTGCGGTCCAAGCTTAGCGAAAAGTGCCCCGGAACCAATGCACGCCTGATGTGTTGCACCCTGCAGTCATTCTACGTTTTCGTTCAGCTATGGTGAATATACTTACGGTATATCTGCATGATATGGAAACATGCCATAATATTGAGGCGCGCCTTTATAGCTTTTATAGATATCGCGGTTTTTCTATGGAATAGAACAATAAAGTATGATTCACGGACTAAAAAATACACAGTGTGATAGCGACCATGATTACTGGCAATCTCCAGTGATCTCGCCGGTTATATTTGATTCTGAAGCACCTGATTTTGTGAGCGATAAAGAGTATCGTTTGCTGGCCGATGCTATTCCTGCTTTGTGCTGGATCGCGCGCGCCGATGGTTATATCTACTGGTACAACCGCCGCTGGCACGACTATTGCGGCTCTACTCCTGAAGCGCTTCAAGGCTGGGGCTGGCAAAGTGTGCATGATCCACTTGAATTGCCCAAAGTGATCGAAAACTGGAAACGCTGCATTGATAAGGGTGAGGCGTTCGAGATGACGTTTCCCTTGCTTGGGGCAGATGGCAAGTTCCGCCAGTTTCTGACGCGAATTGCCCCCGTACTTGGTCAAGATAACGAAATTGTCCGCTGGGTGGGAACGAACACGGAATTTGAAAGTGAAATTAGCGCCAAAGAGGCGCTTGCTGTTAGCGAAGCCAAATTCCGGGTGTTGACTGATGCGTTACCACAAATGGTATGGTCCACCCGTCCCGATGGCTTCCATGATTATTACAACGCCCGCTGGTATGAATTCACTGGCATGATGCCTGGTACTACGCATGGGGATGGCTGGGTTGATATGTTCCATGCCGACGACCGTCAGGCGGCGGTTGCCAAATGGCAGTATTGCATCGCTACAGGTGACGATTATGAAATCGAATACCGCGTGCGCCACCACAGCGGCGAATATCGCTGGACGCTGGGCAGGGCACTGCCTGTGCGCGACGAACATGGTCAGATTTTGCGCTGGATCGGAACCTGCACCGATATCCATGAAAGCAAATTGATTGCCGAACGCACGGAACTGATGAGCAAGGAGCTTAGCCACCGGATCAAGAATATTTTTGCAGTTGTCGCAGGCTTGATCGGACTATCGTCACCGAAAGATGCGCCTACTGCAACATTTGCCAAGCAGCTTGCCGGACGGATTTCCGCGCTAGGACGCGCACATAATTTTGCGCGACCGCATAGCGCGATGTCCGATCCCGGCCATGATTTTGGAAGCCTGCATGGTCTTTTGGATGAAATCCTGAAACCTTATGAAATGGACGGCAAAGCGCGGTGCAATATCACCGGAACGGACATCGCCGTTGGTGATCGCAGTGCGACACCGATTGCTTTGGTAATTCACGAATTGGCGACCAACGCGATGAAATATGGCGCGCTGGCGACGTCAGGGGGACAAGTACAGATTGAGACCGAACTGAGCGGTGACGATGTGGTCATGTCTTGGACCGAAACCGGGGGGCCGGTCGTGAACGGCGTGCCGGAGCGTAGTGGGTTTGGAACCCAATTGTCGGAGATTGGCATAACCAGCCAATTGGGTGGTGAGATCCAGCGCTTTTGGAATTCATCCGGATTGAAAGTCGTTATGACTATGCCGGCGGCGCATCTTTGACCTAATTCGGTTGGCCCAGGGCTCCGGTGGACCGGTCAGTCTCGTTGTCGTTCCGAAATATCCTGAGCGAAGGGGGTGGGCTTGCGGGTTTACCGCTTCGATAGTCGGCAAGATATTCCAAAACCGTTTCGACTTCTTTTTCGTCGATGGGTTTGGAAATGCACCCGATAGTGCCCTCCACGCCGTCGCCCAAGCATGCAGGATTGGCAGTCAGGAATAACACAGCGGCACCATATTCTTTGGCGAGCCTGCGGCCAATATCGGGCCCAGTTTCGCCATCGCGCAAATTAACATCTACTAACGCAAAGTCCGGCTTCGAATCGGCAAACCGCAATGCAGTCTGCGCATCAGGCGCAATGCCAACCGTTTTGAACCCGAGCGCATCCAACGTACGACTCAAGTTCAGCGCAACTAGAAATTCGTCTTCGACGATAAGTATTGTTCTACCCATCTCTTTCACTCTGTTGGTTTATCCGGTGATAGTTAAAATCCTACAATGCTCATTGGTTCCCATAGCATTCCGCAATTTGCGAATTTTCATTGCTAATTAAGCAAGTTGCAAAACAACATAACGGCAGAATATAGGTCCAAAAAGCGCATATATTCCATCTGTTTAGATCAGCGCCTGTTTACCTTTCAGCAACACGAATTTGCTATTCCGGCATTGGACCGGAAGAGAAGTAAACACCAATGTCAGCGAAATTTGCATGGGGCGCGCCGCGTGACGCCAATTTAGCGGTGAGTGGAACACGTCGTTTTCTCGATCGATGGGCTTCTAACAAAGCCGACATTGACGTGGCCGAAAGCGACGTCTTTGGGTCGCCGGATGAAGCCATCATTTTGCTTCGCAATTTCGAGTCCAGCGGCAGAGGCTGGTTTTGGGCAACTGATGCAAACGGGATACTCACGTATTTAAGTGCGCCCATCATCGCGCTGCTTAACAAGACGCCGGCCGAAATCCGGGGGGAACCGTTTTCCAACCTGTTTTGCGGCGTTGAGAATGAATCCGGTCAGCGCTCGTTGCCGTTTATCTTGACCAAGCAGTCGAAATTTGACGATTTGCCACTGCAGGCCGCGACCCAGGGTGACGAAATCTGGTGGGCTGTTTCCGGAAAACCGTTTCGCGATAGCGCAGGTAATTTTGCAGGGTTTCGCGGCAGTGGCACGGACATTACCAAAATGCGCCGGTCAGCTCAGGACAATTCGAAGCTGGCGACTTATGATTCGCTCACCGGATTGCTGAATCGTTTCCGGATGTCAAAATTGCTCGAAACAACATTGTCGGCATTTGCACCACAAAAACGAGCCTTTGCGGTTATTCTGATCGATCTTGACCGCTTTAAGCAGGTCAACGATACGCTTGGCCACCCCGCCGGCGATGCGTTGCTAAAGCAAGTGGCCGAGCGGCTGATAAGAGCAATTGGCGACAGGGAGAAGATCAGCCGGCTGGGCGGCGATGAATTCCAGATCCTATTGCCTGACATTGAAGACCGCAGTGTGCTGGGCGAAATCGCGGAGAAAATCATCCGGACGCTGTCACATCCTTATTCTGTGGATGGATGCCGATGTATTATCGGTGCCTCAGTCGGAATTGCGGTCAGTCCATTTGACGGGCAAACGAGCGAAGACCTTGTCCGTAACGCCGACTTGGCGCTGTACGCCGCAAAGGGGAGTGGTCGCGGACGATTTCGCTTTTATTCCAGCGATTTGCTTCAGGCCGCCGAGGATCGCCGTATCCTTGAAGAGGATTTGCGTGATGCGCTCGCCAAGGACCAGATGTGGTTAGCCTACCAGCCAGTTGTCGATTCCAAAACCAATGTCGTTTCCGGATTTGAGGCATTGCTGCGCTGGAACCATCCTGAGCGGGGACCAATATCGCCGTCATTGTTCATCCCGATTGCCGAAGAGGCCAGCTTGATCGGCGCGCTTGGCGAGTGGGCTTTGCATACCGCATGCGACGAGGCCGCACGGTGGCCGGGAAAGTTGAAAGTGGCTGTCAATGTTTCGCCGCGTCAATTTGCAACCGGGGTTTTACCCAAAATCGTGGAAAGCGCGCTTTCCCGAAGTGGGTTGGCGCCGTCGCGATTGGAACTGGAAATTACCGAAGGCGTATTCCTGCAAGAGTCGGCGGACACAGACAGTATATTTGCGGCACTGAAAAAAGTGGGTGTGCGTCTTGCGCTTGATGACTTTGGCACAGGTTATTCATCGCTTGGCTATTTGAAAACAGCGCCATTTGACAGAATCAAAATCGACCAAAGCTTTGTGAAAGGCGCGACGGAACCAGGGTCGCGTAATGGCGCAATTATCGCGGCCATTGTTGCCTTGGCGGATGCGCTGGGCATGGAGACGACCGCAGAAGGGATCGAGACGCTTGACCAACTTGCTCTCATCCGAAGCCTTTGCGTAAGCCATGTCCAAGGCTTTGTGTATAGTCAGCCTGTTGGCAATGTAACCTTGCTTGAACGCTGCGCAGAGGGGGCGTGGACAATCGAGCCGACTGGCCGCGCGGTGCAGAGGGGCGAGCGTTTTTCCATGTACCGCAAAATTGCCGCAATTCATGACAATCACCGCTACGACGTTGTATTGCGCAATCTGTCAGCAACGGGCGCGCTTATTGAAGGCATTTATCATGTGCCACTGGGCACCAAATTTGTCTTGGATTTCGGTGATGGACAGCTGGCGGTGTCCACGGTTGTCCGAACGATGGATCATCAGCAAGGCGTGATATTTGACGAACGGCTCGTCAGCGACGGCAATGGAGGGCTTTGCACCAACCGCCGCGTATCGCTTTATATGATGGCAGCGGCCGGTCTCCCGGCGGCAAGCTTAACGTCTGCTCAACACGCGGCGTCGGACGGCGATAACCGGTCTGCCAGCTTGCCAGCATTCAGCACGACGAGTTCCAGGAAGGCGAGCTAGGCCGAGTCACGATACAGCTATCAAAAGCTTCGGGTCGATCCGCGCGCTGTTCCATTTCATACCCCAATGTAAATGCGGCCCGCTCGCCCGACCTGTCGCGCCAACGCGCCCGATGACTTGGCCTTGCTTTACAATGTCGCCTTCTTTGACCAGCAATTCGGAAGCATGCAAAAAGGCACTGTTGAGACCCATGCCGTGATCAATCATTAGCAAATGGCCTTCCAAGGTGAAGGCATCAGTGGCGGCAAGGGTGACGATGCCATCGGCTGGCGCAACAAATTCCCTGCCTTCGGGCGCGGCAATGTCCATCCCGCTATGATAGCTGCCCGGCGTGCCGTTGTAGATACGCTGTGCACCGAACAGGCCAGAAATGCGGCCAGCCACAGGACGAATGAATGTCTGCCGCCAGCCATTGCTGTTGCTGCGGAGGGCGCGTGCTGCTTCAATCCGCACAATTTCAGCACTTCGGCGCGCTTGAAATTCGGCTGAGCTTTTCGCGCCTCCGGTCAGATTTGCGTTCACATTTTCGATCCGCCAGTTGCCGGGGGCGACGGAGATAATCCTCTCCACTTTGCGGCCATCTGCCAGCACCGCGACCAAGCTTGCCTGCATCGGCGCGTCGCGGTCAAAGCCCAACAGGAAGAGTCCTTCAGGGCTGAGCGTCAATTCCGCGTTGTTTAATGATACCGAAACCGTGCCTTTTGGTGCACGGCCAGTGACCAGGCCGCCTTGGACTGCTGTGCCCGACATCCAGAAATCGGATGGGATTGTCTGTGTTTGGGGTTGCTGTTGGGCAGCAAGCTGTGGAACCGCGAAGGCAAGGCTAATGACCGCCGTAAAGGTTGCCAGCACACCAACCAATCGTTCAACCCTTGGCCAATGCAGCGCGGGCGGAGGCCTCGGCGCTCGCATAAGGTTCCTGCTTAACGACGCTCCAGTAACGCAATTCTTCTAATGGAATAGTCTGCCCGGTGACGGCGCATACGACATGGTCACCAGTGGTGAGCATTCGAAAACTGTTGGCCATATAATGCAGGCGGGCGAGTTTGTTCTTGGATGACATCAACATCGGTCCATTATGGCGCATCGATACGCAATGGGCAATGCGCGGCGTCAGCCGTCGAACAGATTGCCTTGATTAAGCGGCGGCTTATTTGGTTTCGGCGTCGCTGGCCGGGGCGCCGCGCCGCCATTGACGAGGCCGCCCACTTCGCCATCCACGAATCGCAACGTTACTTCGCCAGCTTTTACGGCTGCGGCGCGGGTCATGATGGTTTTGCCGTCGGCATCGGTCACCCGCGCGAAGCCGCGTTTCAAGGGTGCTTCGGGGTGCAGGCTGCCGGCAAGCCGAGTGAGTGCGTCAAGCCTCTGCTGCCCTTGCTCCACACGTCGGTTTAACAAGCGCGGATGCAGCATCATGGCAGGCCCTGAATACGCAATTTCCGCCTTGCCGACGCGGGTACGCAGCGACTGGCGCAGCCGTTCGGCCAGGTCATCGGTGCGTTGCTGGTGCGGCGCAGCGAGGTCGGACAACCGGGGCATGAGGCGGCGTTGCGCCTCAAGCCTCTCTGCCGCCAAATCCACTCGCTTACGTACGATGTTGGACATGCGCAGGCCAAACTGCCCGACACGCTGCAACAAGTCGCTGCGCACCGGCACCGCGATTTCGGCAGCAGCCGTCGGCGTTGGTGCGCGCAAATCGGCGGCAAAATCGCACAAAGTGGTATCAGTTTCATGTCCGACTGCCGAGATAATGGGTATCGAGCAATTGGCGACCGCGCGGACCACAGCTTCGTCGTTAAACGCCCACAGATCCTCAATCGAGCCACCGCCACGCGCGACAATTACAAGATCGGGGCGCGTGGCCGGGCCTTCCTGCGGCATCGCGGAAAATCCATTCACCGCACGCGCGATCTGCGCCGCCGATCCTTCGCCCTGCACCAATACCGGCCAGACGATGACATGCGTGGGGAAACGGTCAGCCAAGCGGTGCAATATGTCGCGAATGACCGCGCCAGTGGGTGAAGTAACCACACCGATGGTGCGCGGCAGCGCTGGCAGCTTCTTCTTGCGTTCCGGCGCGAATAATCCTTCGGCTGCCAACCGCGCCTTCAGCTTTTCAAACAAAAGCATCATTGCGCCTTCGCCTGCAACCTCAAGGCTGTCGACAACGATCTGGTAATTGGAGCGGCCCGCATAAGTGGTGAGCTTGCCAGTGGCGATCACCTCAAGCCCATCCTCAGGCGCGAATGGCAGGCGGGCTGCGCCGCCTTTCCACATGACTGCGTCGAGCCGCGCATTGTCGTCCTTCAGGCAGAAATAGATATGCCCTGATGCTGCGCGCTTGAAGCCTGAAATCTCGCCGCGTACGCGGACATGGCCGAAGCGGTCCTCAACTGTGCGCTTCAGGGCAAGCGACAGTTCGGACACACTCATCGCCTGGGCATTGTCGCCGGGGCGCTCCTCGGCTAACAGGCGGGCAACTTGCGGGTCAGCAGTTTCAAAGGGGTCATTTGCGGACATGAATATCTTGCTCATCGGTTCGGGCGGTCGCGAACATGCGCTGGCGTGGAAGCTCGCGCAATCGCCAAACTGCGATACACTCTTTGCGACGCCGGGCAATCCCGGGATCGCGGAAGAGGCTGAACTGATTGACCTCAATATTTCGGATCATGCGGCTGTCATCGCCTTTTGTGCTGGCCATGACATTGGACTCGTTGTGGTTGGGCCGGAAGCGCCCTTGGTCAGTGGCCTTGGCGACAGCCTGCGTGATGCAGGTATTCCGGTTTTCGGGCCAAACCAGAAAGCCGCGCAGTTGGAGGGCTCAAAGGGTTTTACCAAAGACATGTGTGCTGCTGCGGGCATTCCAACGGCCGGCTATGCGCGGCATGACAGTAAGGCATCTGCGCTGGCGGGCCTCGACGCATTTGACGCGCCTTATGTCATCAAGGCGGATGGCTTGGCCGCAGGCAAAGGCGTTATCATCGCCGAAACACGCAGCGACGCTGAGGATGCGATTGAGGACATGTTCGGCGGCGGATTTGGTGATGCGGGCGCGTCAGTGGTGATCGAAGAATTCATGACCGGCGAGGAAGCGAGTTTCTTTGCGCTGACCGATGGTCACGATGTTGTCGCCTTCGGCTCTGCGCAGGACCACAAGCGCGTCGGCGATGGCGACACCGGGCCAAATACTGGCGGCATGGGTGCTTACTCCCCCGCTTTTGTCCTGACTGACGAATTGCAAGCGCAAGTCATGGAGCGCATCATTAAGCCAACCGTTGCTTATATGGCGGCAAACGACATGCCGTATTCCGGCGTCCTGTTCGCTGGCCTTATGCTGACCGACGAGGGGCCAAAGCTCATCGAGTATAATGCCCGTTTTGGCGACCCCGAATGCCAGGTTTTGATGACCCGATTTGAGGGCGATCTGGCCGCATTGATGTTGGCCGTAGCAACGGAAACGCTCGCGCAAGCAGATGCGCCGATTTTTTCGCGCCAAGCGGCGTTGACAATTGTGATGGCCGCCAAGGGCTATCCGGCTGTCCCTGAAAAGGGCGGCGTCATTAATATTGCGGATGTGTCGGGCGCAAAGGTGTTCCATGCGGGCACAGCTGAATTAAACGGGCATTTGGTGGCCAGCGGAGGACGCGTACTCAACGTCACCGCAATTGGCGATACGGTCACTGAAGCGCAGGCCGCCGCCTATGCTGCGGTGGACAGCATCGATTTTCCGGGCGGATTCTGCCGCAAGGACATTGGCTGGCGGGAAGTTGCGCGCGAGGCGGGCGTATAATCCAAATTGGATGATTACGGATTAACACTTTCACGGCCCGTGAAAATTGCGTAATCCTCTGCTGGATTTAAGGGCTTTTTCGGGGAGGAACGTGATGTCCAACTATTTACCAATCATCATCAGCGCAGTTCTTATCATTGCGATATTGTTGTGGTGGCTGCTCGCATTGGACGGCGTGAAGAAGGCTGATGGTGCCGCCAAAGACATCCCATCCCCTCCTGTGCCACCTACGGCTGTTCCTGCGCCTCCGGTCATGCCAGTTTCGCCCGTTGCTAAAACCGCAGTGCCGCCCAAGTTGATGGACGATCCTGCGCCCGCTTCCAAGACCGCAAAAGCACAGGCTCAGGCACCACTCAAGGGCGCTGCCACAAAAAAGGCTCCCACGCCTAAAGCGCCTGCACCCAAAGCAGCCGCTCCCATAGCAGCCGTCGCTAAAGTTGCTGCACCAAAAGCTGCGGTAAAGCCGGCAGTTGCGAAGGTGAAAGCGGAAGCTGCGCCAAAGGCAGCAAAGGCAGCAAAGGCTGCTCCAAAGTCATCAATTCCCGACAATCTTGAACTGATCAAGGGCCTCGGTCCGAAGGTGAACAGCATGCTGAAGGGATTGGGCGTGACCAGCTTTGCGCAGGTCGCCAGTTGGACCGCTGCCGACGTGGCCGAGATGGACGGAAAGCTTGGTGCATTTGCTGGCCGCATCACCCGCGACAATTGGGTTGATCAGGCACAGTTGTTGTCGGCGGGCGACGTCACCGGATTTGAAAAGAAATATGGCGCGCTGGGAAGCGAAATTAAGCGCTGAACGCACTCACTTCCGGGCGCGTTTTGGCCGTGGTTGAAGGTCGCCGCCACAATTTGGGCAATGCCCGTTCAACGGGCCTGTGACACAAGGCACGCAAAATGTGCATTCATAGCTGCAGATCATCGCGTCGCTGCTGTCCATTGGCAGCGGCGCTTTGCACCGTTCGCACACATCACGCATTTCCAGCATCTGCCTCCCCTTTATCTCCCGACGCGTTGTAATGCCGTGCCGTGCATTTTAAGCCACTTGTCGGCCGCTGCACGATTGCCTTCATACAGCGTGTCGAGCCAGTGGTAGAAATCGGCGCTATGGTTCATGTGACGGATATGCGCGACCTCATGCGCAATGACGGAACGACGAACATAAGCAGGTGCCATGATCAAGCGCCAGCTTAACGAAATGGTGCCCCGGCTTGAACAACTGCCCCAGCGGCTGCGCGGGTCGCCGAGAGATAGGCGCGGGACGGGCGCGCTTGCCTTATCGCAATAATCTGCAATTTCCTGAGTATAGACGCGACGGGCTTCGGTTTTGAGCCAGCGCAAGATGCGGGATTCGACCGACGCGGCTGGGCCACCAAGTCGCAGCGTGCCTTCACCGCATTTTATGCTACGTGGCCATTCTTCGCGCCATTCGATGACATGTCCTTCGCCTTCGACGGCGATTTCGCTCCCCGGGGCTATCGGGGCGGCATCAGCTACGCTGTTCAGACGCGTGGCGATCCATTCCCGTTTTTTGTCGACGAAATCGAGCGCAACGACCGTCGGGGTATAATGCGGCATAGTAATCCGGATTTCGCGTTTGACCGCATCGGCGCGCATGGAAATGCGTTTGGCGCGGCTGTTGCGGTGGATACGCACAGGAACGCGCTCTCCTTCGATCTCAACTTCGGGATCAGAGAGGCCGTTCGACAATATGGTTCTCAAGCGGTCCAGCATGCAGTTCCGATATAGCCCGACCTTTGACCGACATGCCAGCGTCATGAATGGATTCACGGCTGCCGCTGATCAAATAATGCCACATTGGCAACGGTTTGCCAGCGGCGCGCAGCACATAAGCGCAAGTGGAGGGCAGCCAGACATAATCGTCGATTTTGTTGGGCGTCAGGCGAAGGCATTCAGGCACGATAGCCTTACGCCTACGGTAATCCGCGCATTGGCAAGTTTGCAGATCAAGCAATTTGCACGCGACATTGGTGGGATAAATGCGGCCTGTGTCCTCGTCCTCAACCTTGTTCAGACAGCATTTGCCGCATCCGTCGCACAGGGCCTCCCACTGCGCGCGATCAAGGCTTTCAATCGGGGCTTCCCAAAATGGCGCTTCGGTCACATTAACGGACCCATTTGGCGAGTTCAGCCTCCACCAGATCGGGCGCACCCTCATTCTTTTCGGTATTGGGGACATCGGCGGGCATGATCGCCAATGGCTCGCCCTTGGGCCCCATCAGATACGGGGTCTGGCTGTGGCTCATCAGGTAACTCTCGGGGCTGCTGCCCTCGACACGGCTGGAGTAGATGGCGAATTTTTTCGCGGTTTCGGCGATTTCTGCATCGGTGCCGGTTAGGCCAATCGCGCGCGGGTGAAACGCGCTGACGAATTGCTTTAGCACTGCACTTGTATCACGTGACGGGTCGACGGTGATGAATATCGGCTGGATTTTCGCCGCCAGTTCGGGGTTCTTCTTCTCAAAGGCCTTCAGGCCAGCCATCA
>JANPKN010000109.1:0-13269 GCA_031426075.1 Sphingomonadaceae bacterium | reverse complement strand
AACATCGCGATCCAAGCAGGCGCAGCCTTTTGTTCTTGGCCAGATGTTTTCGCAGCAAAGGCCGGAACAACCAACGGCGAAAGGGCAAGCGAACCCGTTGCAAGCAAAGCCGCTGCAATAGTCGCATATTTCCTTTTCTGTACCCGCTTCACGTTCATAGCCCTGTTTCGGTCGATTCTTATTCTTCAGTCAGTATCTATACGCCTCAATTAGAGGATTCAAAAGAGGCGTATTTTCATAATCATGCCGATAACACGATTTGTGCCGACATGTTGCATGATGTCCACAATTTCATACTCCATCAAAGCTGAGCGCAGCATTAATTGCGCGCCGTTCAGCAGCCAGAAAGCTTGCCCCCGACAGCAAGCCGCTATAGAGGTTTCCGATATTTCATTGTTCAAGGACATTTTATGCGCACCACTCGCCTGGCACTCATCGTTGCGACCAGCAGCTTAATCAGCTTAGGCCTGCTTTCCGGCTGTGGCGGCAGGGAGCGTCCGCAGGCGGACCTCGCGGCAAGCCAAGTCACGACAATCGGCGTAAACAGTTACTTGTGGCGCGCTTCACTTGATGCCTTGTCGTTCATGCCACTGTTGCAAACCGACTCGTCGGGCGGCGTCATTGTGACCGACTGGTATGTAAACCCGCAAAGCCCCGGCGAGCGCGTGAAGCTCACCATTTCAATTCTTGATCAAGACCTGCGTGCCGATGCCCTGCGTGTTGCTGGCAGCCGTGAAATTTCGCAAAATGGCCAGTGGGTTGCTGCGCCATTGCGGGCGGCGACCGTGCAGAAGCTTGAAGCCGTCATCCTCACCAAGGCACGTGACCTTCGTCGGTCGTCCATCACCGGGTAATTTCTATGTCCAATGTAGAGCGTTTTAACCCGCACGTCGCCGACGCACGGTGGCAAAAGATTTGGGAAGAACGCAGCAGCTTCGTCGCGGATGACAATTCGTCCAAGCCCCGCGCTTATGTTTTGGAAATGTTTCCTTATCCGTCTGGTCGAATCCATATTGGCCATGTCCGCAATTACACGATGGGCGATGTCTTAGCCCGCTACAAGCGGATGACCGGTCATGAGGTGTTGCACCCGATGGGTTGGGACGCCTTTGGCATGCCTGCCGAAAACGCGGCGATGGAAAAGAATGTCCACCCGGGCGGCTGGACCCGCGACAACATCGCCAACATGAAAGCGCAGCTGAAACGGCTTGGCTTTGCAATCGACTGGACACGTGAACTCGCGACATGCGAGCCCGAATATTATGGCCATGAACAGGCATTGTTCCTGAAGCTTTATGCCGCTGGCCTTGTGTATCGCAAGGAATCGGCGGTGAACTGGGATCCAGTTGACATGACCGTGCTCGCCAATGAGCAAGTCATCGACGGCAAGGGGTGGCGGTCAGGCGCGCCGGTCGAGCGCCGTAAGCTGAGCCAATGGTTTTTGAAAATCACCGACTTCGCCGACGAACTGCTGACTGGACTTGGGTCGCTTGACCAGTGGCCCGACAAGGTGCGGCTGATGCAGGAAAACTGGATTGGCAAGTCACAAGGGTTGAAATGCACGTTCCGCTTTCCAGGCGGGACTGCTGGCATCGATGTGTTCACCACGCGGCCCGATACGATGTTCGGCGCAAGCTTCGTTGCCATTGCAGCAGATCATCCGGTGGCGCAAAAACTCGCCGCCAACGCGCCCGATTTACAGGCCTTTATCGAGGAATGCCGCAAGGGCGGCACGACCGCTGCAGATATTGAAACCGCGGAAAAGCGTGGCTTCAACACTGGCCTGACCGTTGAGCACCCGCTGGATCCCAGCTGGCACCTGCCAGTCTATGTCGCCAATTTCGTGTTGATGGATTACGGCACAGGCGCTGTGTTTGGATGCCCTGCGCATGACCAGCGTGATCTTGATTTTGCCCGCAAATATGACCTGCCCGTGACGCGCGTTGTTGCCGATGGCGACCTAACCGACAGCGATTTTAAAGGTGATGTCGCTTTCACTGGCCCCGGCACGATTGTGAATTCGCACTGGATGGATGGCATGACCATCGATCAGGCCAAAGCCGATGTCATCGCCAAGGCGCAAGCCGAAGGCTGGGGTATTGGCCAGACGCAATACCGTCTGCGCGACTGGGGCGTTTCGCGCCAGCGTTATTGGGGCACGCCCATCCCGATCATCCATTGCCAGACCTGCGGCGCGGTTCCTGTCCCCGATGATCAGCTACCAGTCACATTGCCTGAGGATGTCAGCTTCGACATTCCCGGCAATCCGCTGGATCGGCATCCAACATTCAGCAAAGTCGATTGCCCGAAATGCCATCAACCCGCGCGCCGCGAAACCGACACGCTCGATACCTTCGTTGACTCAAGCTGGTACTTCATCCGTTTTGCAAGCCAGCCCCATGACAAGCCGTTTGACCGCGCAGTCGCCGAAAAATGGCTTCCCGTTGACCAGTATATTGGTGGTGTTGAGCACGCGATTTTGCACTTGCTCTATGCCCGTTTCTGGACACGGGCTCTTAACCACATCGGTTTGATTGACGTGAAGGAGCCATTTGCGTCATTGTTCACGCAAGGCATGGTCACGCACCAAACCTACCAGGACGCAAAAGGCGCGTGGCTGAGCCCTGACCAAGTCCGCCGCGAGGGCGACATTTGGACCATCATCGACAGCGGGGCGCCGGCAGTTGCTGGCCGGATCGAAAAAATGTCCAAGTCCAAGAAGAATGTCGTCGATCCCGATGACATTGTTGACCAATATGGCGCCGATGCCGTGCGCTGGTTCATGCTGTCCGACAGCCCGCCGGAACGCGATCTGGAATGGTCGGAAGCGGGCATTGAGGGCTGTTGGCGTTTTGTGCAGCGTCTTTGGCGACTGACATCGCAAGTGAGCGGTGCGGACGGCACAGATAAGGCATTGGACCGCAAAACCCATCAAGTGATTGCCGGCGTGGGCGCTGATATCGAAGCGCTGGCCTTCAACAAGGCCGTCGCCAAGATTTACGACCTCGCCAACGCTATCGAAAAAGCTGCGCCGTCGGGCAGCCGGGATGCGGCCATTCGGACAATCGTATTGCTGTCATCACCCATGGTGCCACATTTGGCCGAAGAGGCCTGGACTCAGCTTGGCACTACATTAGGCAGCGGGCTTATCGCTGACGCGGCGTGGCCACAGGTTGATCCGGCGCTGCTCGAAGAAGACGAGGTTACCATTGCCATTCAGGTTCGAGGCAAGTTGCGCGACACGCTGACGGTCGCCAAGGGCTTACCGCAAGCCGAGGTGGAGGCGCTTGCGCTGGCCAGTCAAAAGGTTCAGCATGCCATTGGCGGCGGCGATATCAAAAAGATCATCGTCGTCCCCGACAGGCTGGTCAACATCGTCCTATGAACCGTTTCTTTGCCCCTTTGATGCTCGCTTTCATGCTGCCCGCTTGCGGTTTGCAGCCATTGTATAGCGGTGGGTCGAAAGGTGCCGTTGCGAGCACACTCGGAACGATCACCGTGCCGCCAATTGAAGGCAAAAGCGGTTGGTTGATGCGCAACGCATTGAATGATCGTTTGGGCGGGCAAGAAGCAGGTGCAGCGCAGTTCCGCTTGGTTGTGGTGCTTGATGACCAGATCGAGGGTTTTGGCGTCCGCGCCGATGATACTGTGACTCGCGAACGCCGCACATTGCGCGCGCGCTACCAATTGATCGCCGTTGCGACGGGCGAAACCGTGCTTGATGCGACCGCTGGGTCCGACGCGGGGATTGACGTCGTCAGTTCGGAATATGCAACCATAGCTGGCGAAAACAGTGCGCTTGAAAACCTGACGCAAAAGGTTGCGGATCAAATCGTCACGCGGCTTTCCATTTACGCCCGCGGCGAATGAGCAACGCCAAAGAACGCAGCTTTATTGGCGCCATAAATGCACGTCCCGATGTCCGGCTGTTTTTCATTTTTGGGCAGGATGAATCGGCCGTGGCCGACATCGCCGGGCAGATGACCGCGCAGTTGGCCGGCTCGGAACGCATCGACATCGATAGCGACCGAATCCGGAATGACCCCGCCTTATTGGCAGACGAGGCCTCCGCGCTTTCGCTGTTTGGCGACAAAAGGCATATCCGCCTAAGCTTCCGCCGCGAGGAAGGTCTCGCTGCTGTCGAGAATTTGCTTGCGCTCGAAGGCGACGCAAACCCCGTCATCGCCACGGCCGGAAACTTGACCAAGGCAAGCAAATTGCGCAAGCTGGTCGAAGCGCATCCGCGCGCGATGGCGCATATCTGTTATTTGCCCGAAGAAGGCGATGCCGCCGCGGCTGTCATGGCTTTTGCGGCGACTATGGGGCTTAAAATTGATCGGCCACTGGCCGCGCGCATCGCGCGCTATACCGGGCAAGACCGCAAGCTGGCGCAGGCTGAGATAGAAAAGCTGGCGTTATATTATGACGCGTCCCCTCAGCGTCCTGCCACGGTTGAAGTACCCGTATTCGAAGCCTTATCAGCGGAAACCGGCGAGGAAAATGTCAACGGCCTCGTTCATGTTGTCATGGGTGGCGACTTGCGTGGCACCGGCCGTGAGCTGGCCGCTGCACGCGACATGGGCGTCGATGCCATCCGCATTATTCGCGCAATGCAACGCCGTGTAACCATGCTTGCCGCAATGCGAGCGAAAGTGGACAATGGCGCAAGCCCCGGCGCGGTCGTAAAAGCGACACGCTCAATTTTCTGGAAAGACGCCGACAATTACGCGCAACAGTTGGGCCGCTGGCCGTCGGTGCGGCTTGCCGGTCTTAACAGCCATTTGCTTGAGGTTGAGTCAAAGCTTATGCACGTCCGCGACGGCCTTGCGGTGACCATATTGGAAGAAGAGCTTGTCCGGATTGCACGCGCGGCGGCGCGCCGGGGCTAATCACTGATACTGGGCGGTAATTGGAATGCGCGCCCGGAATGTACCCGACACATGTCCGCGCACGCTCAAGGTGCCTCCAAAAGAGAATTCAAGCCGTCCTGTGGAATCGAGGCGCGACCCACCCATCAAGCTACTGCGCAGATCGGTAATTTCGACAGCGCCGCCCGCGGTCGAGGTCATGCGTGCGCTGGTGGGCATGTCGATCCGTACTGCGCGACCGGGTTCACCGCGTACAATGGCGGTTCCAGCCAGGGCTGCCCCGCCCAAGTCGACAATGCCGCCATTGACTCGCTTGGTCCCGCTTTGGGGATCAAGATCAATCTGGCCCCCGCCTGATGCGGGTAAGGCCGCGCGGCTGAAGTCCAGCCTAGTCGTTATTTCAATGGATAAGGGCGCGCTGCGTTCGACAATTGGTGCCCCAGGAGAAGCTTCGCGCGCACATAGCAGGCAAGCCCCATCCCCCGCCGCCAACAGCAGCGGCAATAGCCCCAACGCTCCCACAGCGCGCAGCTTATGACCTGGTCCTGTCATAGCCTGCATGACATAGCTGGATCATGGTAAAATAACTCTTAATATAACGCCTTGAACCGCTCCGCCCTTCACCCCACATCATCCATAAGAAAGGTGCTTCTTCCATGGACAAAATTATCAAAACCGACGCCGAATGGCGGGTGGAATTGGACCCGGTGCAATATCATGTGCTGCGCGAGGCGGGCACTGAACGTGCCTTTGCGGGTGAGCTTACCGATGAAAAGCGCGATGGCGAATTTCGTTGTGCCGGCTGCGGCACTACCCTTTTTGCGTCGGATACGAAATTTGAAAGCGGTTCGGGCTGGCCCAGCTTTACCGCGCCTACGGCGAACGATGCTGTCGAAGAGCATCGCGATGTATCGCATGGCATGGTGCGAATTGAAGTGCGCTGTGCCGCATGTGAAGGGCATTTGGGCCATGTCTTCCCCGACGGCCCTGGGCCAACTGGCTTACGATACTGCATCAACAGCGCCGCGCTTGCATTCGACCCTGAATAAGAACGCGCTTGTCGGCGAGTCCGGGACTGGTTAACACCCCGGCCATGGCACGCGCGCGCAAGATTTCGAAAGAACGTGGCCCAATGGGAACGTGGATTTTACGTATCGTCAAAGCGGGCGTTGTTGCAACTTTGCTCGGCATCATGGTGCTTGGGATTTTTGTGGCCATTGCACGTGGCGAGATTGACAGCTTCGAGGATTTGAAAGCCTCACCGAATGGCCAAATGATCCGCGTGCGCGCTGCAGATGGCACGGTGATCCAGTCGCTTGGACCAAGTTTTGGACGCTGGCTAACCATCAACCAGTTGCCGTCCGAGATGAAGGACGCGATGGTCGCGGTAGAAGATCGCCGCTATTATGCACATCCGGGTGTAGACCCCATTGGGATTACGCGGTCATTTTACGTTCGCGCTGTGAAGGGTCGGTGGACTCAGGGTGGTTCGACCATCACGCAGCAATTGGCGCGCAACATTTACTTGAACAGTAACAAGGAATTTGGCCGTAAACTGCGGGAAATTATCCTTGCGCTGGCTATGGAAACGAAATTTTCCAAGGACCAGATTCTCGAACTGTATCTGAATAAAGTATATTTCGGCGGAGGTGCTTATGGCGTTGATGCCGCAAGCCGCCGGTTTTTCGACCATGGCGCCGAGAATCTTAGCCTTGCCGAGGCCGCCATCATTGCTGGCATGGTCAAAGCACCATCCCGCTATTCCCCGACTGCCGATGCACAGGCCGCTTTGGACAGGGCCACCGTTGTAGTGGCCGTCATGCAGGATGCCGGCATGATTACTGCTCAGGAGGCCGCGAGCGTCGAACCTGCTGAAGTGAAGCTGGCTGCAGAATCGCCGCAAGATAGCGTCCGCTACTTCACCGATTGGGTTTTGCCGCAGTTGGACGGCCTTATTGATGAAACCGAAAAGCCCATTGACGTTTGGACGACGCTTGACCTGAAAATGCAGCGCGCAGCAACCGCAGCGGTTGCGGCAAATGCCCCGCGCGGCGCGCAAGGCGCGCTGGTCTCGATTGATCGCGACGGCGCTGTGAAGGCGATGGTGGGTGGCACCGATTATGTTACCAGCAATTATAACCGCGCAGTTACTGCTATCCGCCAGCCTGGGTCCGCCTGGAAGCTTTTCGTCTACCTTACCGCGTTAGAAGCAGGCTATCGTCCTGAAGACATGGTCGAGGACAAACCTGTCGAAATCGAGGGCTGGCAGCCTAAAAACAGCGGCGGCAATTATGCAGGCGAAATTTCGCTTCGCACCGCCTTCGCTTATTCGAAAAACACCGTCGCTGCGCAAATCGGGCAGGACGTTGGCACCAGCAGCATTGCCAACATGGCGCGTAGGTTCGGCATAACTACCCCCATCAATACCCTACCTTCAATGGTGCTAGGCACATCCGAAACGCGCGTGATCGATATGACTCAGGCCTTTGCTGCGGTCGCAGCGGGCGGACGTAATGTTACACCTTACGGCATTTCCAAGGTCACAACTATTGACGGCGAACTGCTATATGCGGCGAAACCATCAAGCACCGTCCAGTTAGTAGATGACTGGGTTGCGGGCGCAATGACCGATTTGATGCAGACTGCGGTCGCCACTGGCACTGGACGAGCCGCCAATATCGGGCGCCCGGTCGCAGGCAAGACGGGTACGACCTCAAGCAATAAGGATGGATGGTTTTTAGGCTTCTCCAGCGGCCTTACAACGGGCGTGTGGATGGGCCGGGACGATGCCAGGTCGATAGGTGGCCTAGAAGGTGGTCGTGCCCCTGCGCAGGCCTGGGCAGCGTATATGCGGGTTGCCGTGGCCGGACGTCCGGTTGAAAAATTCGCAACTGAGATCACTTTCCCTGAACGGCTTGAGGGCGAAGAGCCTCTGCTAGGCGAGGAAGAGGAATTACTGCTATATGATGAAAACGGCATGCCAATTGAGGGCGCCCCCATCATGGAGGACCCGAACCTCGCGCCTACCCCAGCACCAGAGCCGCTGGATGAAGACTTTATTGAAAGGGCGCTTGGTGGTCGGCGCGATCAACGACCTGCGCCCGAGGAAGAGGAACAGCGTGCAGACCCACGCAACCAGCCACGTCCGTTTTAAGAAAGCCTAAAGCGCGTGGCCGGTCCGGCTTTTCTTGGTATCAAGATAATGCGCATTGTGCGGATTGGCGGCAATCTTAAGCGGTAGGCGCTCCTCAACCATGATCCCCGCTTTTTGCAAGCTATCCACCTTTTCCGGATTGTTGGTCAACAGGCGCACCCGTTCCACGCCAAGCAGTTCCAGCATCCGCGCCGCTACGGAAAAATCGCGCGCATCAACCGCAAATCCCAGACGGGTATTGGCATCAACGGTATCGAAGCCCTGATCCTGAAGTGCATAAGCGCGCAACTTGTTGATCAAGCCGATACCGCGCCCTTCTTGGCGCAGATATAATAAAATTCCCCAGCTTGCGTCCGAAATCTGCTGCAACGCCTCATGCAATTGCGGTCCACAATCGCATTTCAAACTTCCAAGGACATCGCCGGTCAGGCACTCGCTATGCAAGCGCACCACCGGAGGTGAAGAATCGCGGGTGCCCATGAGCAAAGCGACATGGTCGGACGCATCGACGGCCGTCCGGAACGCGACAATCTCCGCCTCGGAATTGGCAGCGACGGGAAGATTGGCGCGCGCGGCAATGCGCAAGGCCCCACTGTCGTCGAACGCCGCGACGTCTTGTGGGCTCACATAGGCTGGGTTGTCATCTGCACCCGCCAACACCAGAAATGCGGGAAGCAAACCTGCCAGCCGCGCAAGTTCGATTGCCGCCGTAGCCGATGGACCATCATCCAGCGCGAGCGCGGCAAAGGGCCCCTTCATGGGATATGCCAAATCTAGACTTGGGTCAGCGACCGCCAAAGCAAGCCTAAGGTCCAGGTCAGACGGCGCCTTGATAAGCACCGGAAGGTCGCCATCGGCCGCTGCACGCTGGTTCGTCAATTTCAGGGTTGCGGCACGGCTTGCCGAGAGCAATATGGCATGCGCGCCTGAAATATCCTGCGCAGTTTCGATAGCCAACACGGTGAGCGTCTGGCCGATATGCTGCACGGTAACGGGCCAGCCACGGCGCAAGGCATCAATCGCCATCGCTGCGCGCCGCGAGTCTCCCAACGCTACGCTGGCGCCGCTCAAAAGGCGAATTCCGTGACGATAGGCGCATGGTCGGATGGCTTGCCCCAGCCGCGCACATGCTTGTGCACAATATGCGCCTTTGCCTTTTCTTTCAGGTCCGGGGTCACCCACATATGGTCAAGCCTGCGTCCACGGTCGGACGTTTCCCAATCCTGCGCGCGATAGCTCCACCAAGTATAAAGCTTCTTTGACGGATCGACAAAATGTCGCGCTACATCCACCCAATCCGCTGCGGCCTGAATCTCTGCCAAATGCTCGATTTCAATGCGCGTGTGGCTGACGACATTGACCAATTGCTTGTGGCTCCAGACATCCTGCTCAAGCGGCGCGACGTTAAAGTCGCCGGTCAGGATTGTCGGCTGAGTCACAGCGCGTGACCAGTCGGCCATGCGTTTCAAGAAGGCCAATTTCTGGCCAAATTTGGAATTGACCTCACTGTCGGGCACTTCGCCGCCAGCGGGTATGTAAACATTGTCGATCCGCACGCCCTTGGCGGCGTCGATGTTCAGTTCGGCGCCAATATGGCGGGCTTCGCCATTGGCTTGCCAGTCTTCGACCCGGCGATTGATCAATGGCAGTTTGCTCACGATGGCCACGCCATGATGCATGGGCATTCCGTTCACGACAAAGTGGCGGTATCCCAATTGACGGAACAGCCCTTCGGGAAACAGGCTGTCAATAACCTTCGTTTCCTGAAGACACAGAACGTCGGGCGCTTCCTCTTTCAAAAACCGTTCAACGATGTCGATACGGGCGCGAACCGAATTTATATTCCATGAGGCGATACGGATAGTCTGGGACATAGATAAATGGCCCTAGATGCCTGAAGCCTCAGGAGCAAGTCGGCGAAGCCATTTGCCGCAAAAAAGCAAAGCCCTCATCCCGGGGGCATTTGGGATGAGGGCTAAGCTTGCGTTCGTCACGCGGATATCAGCGGCAATTTAATGTCGTGGGCAACAGGGGGAAAACCACACGAACTCTCAACCGCTGACAAGATTTTTATACTATGACTTTCCTGTCGTTCAGATGAACAAACCGGACAGCGCGCGCGACTTGTCGGTGGTCAGCATCCGTTCATCGACTGATCTTACGATTTTCGTCTGACGGGACGTGGATCTTTCCAAGTGAAGGCATTTTTTGCGATCGCGCCGTTGTAATTGATGTTGTTGAGTCGAATGGTCGTCCGGTTATTTTTGGAATCGAGTGCAACCCAACCATTGAGGGTCAATCCGCCCGGCGCGCTAGGTTTGTTAACAAAAATCATCGTTATGGTGCCGTACTCCGGGCGCTTTGGATCGCGGACTTCAACGCTGACAACGTCATTGTTAGACGTTGGAAGTATCTTGCCAAAGCGTGCAAGATCCTGACCCGGGTCAAGCAATGCCGCTAGCGGACTGTTCCGGATGGGCCAGCGCTGCACTTGCTTGACCTCATAATCCACCATAGTCAGCGCGCGGCCGTCGGCGACGATCAGCATGGGCACATCTTTCTGATATTCGAAACGCACTTGCCCAGGCCGCTTCAACAACAACTTGCCGGTCAGCGTGCCGCCGCTCCGGTCCGTTTGCGTAAAAGTGGCCGACATAGTGCCCACCGCTTTCATATGCTGCACGACACGCGCCATCTGTTCTGACGAAGACTGGGCCGTTGTTGGTACCGTGGCGACAAGCGCGACAGGCGCGAACAAAAGGGCATATTTTGAGAAAGTCATTCTAGTTTCCTTGGGAGAGGTTGCATCGACCAGTATCCGCATGGCCTTGAACCCCGTCTTAACGCTTATACTGGGTCGCCGTTCCGGTCGCGTAGCACCTCACGGCGGCCGATATGATTTGGCGCGCTGATAAAGCCATCCTCTTCCATACGATCGATGAGCCGCGCAGCGCTGTTATAGCCAATGCGCAACTGCCGCTGAATCCAGCTGGTTGAAGCTTTCTGGCTCTCAAAGACAATCTGACACGCCTTGCGATATTGCGAGTCTTCCTCGCTGTCGTCGCCACCCATGCCGCCAAAGTCGAACCCGCCGTCTTCGGGCTCCTCAGTCACGGCCTGAATATATTCAGGCTGCCCTTGGCCGCGCCAATGGTCGGCAACGCGCCGCACTTCATCGTCCGAGACAAAGGGTCCGTGAATTCGCGTCAGACCACGGCCACCGGCCATATAGAGCATGTCACCCTTGCCCAGCAGCTGTTCAGCGCCTTGTTCACCCAAGATCGTCCGGCTGTCGATTTTCGAGGTAACATGGAAGGAAATCCGCGTCGGCAAGTTTGCTTTAATTACGCCGGTGATAACATCGACTGAAGGGCGCTGCGTTGCCATGATCAAGTGGATGCCCGCCGCACGTGCCTTTTGCGCCAGGCGCTGGATCAGGAATTCGACCTCCTTACCAGCCGTCATCATAAGGTCGGCCAGTTCGTCGACGATGATGACAATCTGCGGCATAGGCTCGTACGCCAGGCTCTCTTCTTCATATTGCGGCTGGCCGGTCATCGGGTCGTAGCCGATTTGCACTTTACGGCCCAATGGCGCACCCTTGGCCTTGGCGTTGCGTACCTTTTCATTGAAGTTCGCGAGGTTCCGCACACCAAGCGAGGACATCATCCGGTAACGCTCCTCCATCTGCTCAACCGCCCATTTCAGCGCGCGTATGGCCTTGGCTGGCTCTGTCACAACAGGAGATAACAAATGCGGGATGTCGTCATAGCTGCTCAATTCAAGCATCTTGGGATCGATCATGATCATACGGCACTGATCCGGCGTGAGGCGATAGAGCAGCGACAAGATCATGCAGTTCAGGCCAACCGATTTACCTGACCCGGTGGTCCCCGCGACCAACAAATGCGGCATTGGCGCAAGGTCAGCAATGACGGGGTCGCCAGAGATATTCTTGCCCAAGATAATCGGCAACGCACCCTTTTGTTCTGCAAAGGCGTCCGAGCCTACCATTTCCTGAAATACCACAGCCTCACGGTGCGCATTTGGTAGTTCGATACCCATCACGGTCCGGCCCGGGATAGTCGAAACACGCGCCGACAGCGCTGACATGTTACGCGCAATGTCCTCTGCCAACTGAATGACTCGGCTTGATTTGATCCCTGCCGCTGGTTCAAGTTCGTACATCGTGACCACTGGTCCAGGGCGAACCGCGACAATCTGCCCCTTCACATGGAAGTCGTCGAGGACGGATTCCAGCAAGCGCGCATTGGCTTCAAGCGCTGCCTTGTCGAGCTTGGGCACGGAAATCGCTGGTGGCGGGTCAAGGAGTTCAAGCGATGGCAATGTGAAACTACCGAAGAAATCGCCCTGCCGCGCGCCTGTAGAAAACGCGGCTTTTTTGGGTGCAAGCGTGCGATCTTCGATCAAGGGGGGCTTGCGTTGGTCAGGTTCGACCGCCTTGCGCGGTGGCTTAGGTTCGATAATCTGCGGCGGAGCCAGGTCATCGTGCACGAAGGCCGACACACCACCGTTCGCATTTACAAATTTGGGCATGGCGAGTTTCGGGATGCGCAACAATGGTCGCTCGAGCTGGAGGGACCGAATGACCAGCGCCACGCCGCCCGCCAGCGCGCCCAGTATCAGAAAAACCCGCAGCAGAGTGCCGAAAATACCCCTGATTTGCCCCACCAGCGCGCTGGCGGCATTGTCCAACAACAAGGCAATCGCCCCGCCCCATCCCGCGGGAAGCCCGATGTCGCTGCCATGTTGCCAATAGGCCATGCCAAAGCCGATCAATAGCATGCCGATGAGGCATAATGTCAGTTGCCGTTTCCACTCGGGCTGCGGCACATCGCGCCACAAACGCCGCGCGAACACGAGCATGAGCGGCAGCAAAAAGATCGCCGGCACGCCGAATAGGAACAGCATCGCGTCGGCAACATAGGCGCCGCTTTGCCCCATCCAGTTGTGCTGCACATCGGCTGCTGCGCTGTTATATGCGGCGTCTCCTGCCGAATAGCTGAGCACAGCCAGCCCGTAGAATATTGCGAACACACCCAGAGCCGCTGCGCCAAACAGCGCGCCGCTGCGAATCAGGGACGCACGCATCATCTGACGCCAATTGGCCATGTTCGATTTTGAGGTAAATTTAGAAACGCGCGAGGCCATGTTACGAATGCCAATATGTATGAAGTCGCCAAGGACCGAATGCGCCCCTTTTCGGCTTCGGCGGACTCCCCGTCA
>JANPKN010000108.1:0-14073 GCA_031426075.1 Sphingomonadaceae bacterium | reverse complement strand
CGACCCTCCCAGTGCAGCAGCTCTGTCCCCCGGACAGAGCAGAAGGCCGCACTCCCCTCCCGCAAGCGGGGGGGAGCAAGGCCGGGTCCATATCAACCCCGACCAATATTTCGAAAATGTGCCGCTGGTTGCTTGGGAATTCCACATCGGCGGGTATCAGCCAGCGCAGAAATGGTTGAAGGACCGCAAGGGCAGGGCGCTGTCGTTTGACGATGTGCTGCATTATCAAAAAATCATCAAGATCCTGATCGAAACCGACCGCATCATGAAGGAAATCAAACTGCCGCTTTAACGCCTCGCGTTGCTCACCCCGTCCGCCCATCCAATACTAACCGGATTTTGTGGGCGAGTTGCTCAATCGTGAAGGGCTTGGATAGCAATACAACGCCGCGGTCCGCCATGCCGTCGTGGAATGTTGTGTCGCGCGTATAGCCGGTGGTGAACAATATCGGCAATTCGGGTGCTTGCGCGCGGGCCTTGTCGGCAAGCTCGCGACCGTTGATGCCGGGCATGACGATGTCGGTGAAAAGCATGCTGATGTCGTCGCGCTTGGCTATGATGTCCAATGCCTCTTCGCCATTGGCGGCCTCAATCACGGTGTAGCCAAGTTCACGCAGGCTTTCGGCAGACATTTGGCGGACTTGGAATTCGTCATCGACGACCAAGATGGCTTCGGCCTTCGACCCCATTAACGCTTCTTGCGTGCGGTCATCGTCGGGCGATACCTCCTGAGGTCCTTCATAACGCGGCAGGAAAATCTCGATCGTCACGCCGTGGCCCATTTCGGAATCCATGGCGACAAAGCCGCCTGTTTGGCGAACAAAGCCATCGACTTGTGCAAGGCCCAAGCCGGTACCCTTCGTCGCACTTTTCGTCGTGAAAAATGGTTCAAAGGCATGGGCGAGGACTTCGGGGGACATCCCTGGGCCAGTGTCGGCTATTGTCAGGACGACATGGTCGTCGTTGCCCTCAGAGCCATTCGCAGATGGGCTGTTGCGCGTTTCGATCCTCAGCGTACCTTCGCCATCCATCGCGTCGCGGGCGTTGACGCACAGGTTCAGAAGGGCGTTTTCCAACTCGCCGGGGTCGGCGCATATATGCCAGAGGTCGTCGGCCAGAAGGGTTTCAATCACCACCCCACCGCCCAGCGTGCGTTCCAACAGCTCGGTCATTTTGGAGACCATTTGGTTAGCGTCGATGATTTGTGGTTGAAGCGGCTGTTGCCGTGCAAAGGCGAGCAGGCGCCGCGTAAGGTCCGCCGCGCGGTTTGCACCTTCTTTTGCATGCGATAGCGCCACACGCGCCTTTGCGGTGTCCTCCAGTCGCCGGTCGGCAATGTCGATGCCTCCCAACACGATCGCAAGCATATTGTTGAAATCATGGGCGATACCGCCAGTGAGCTGGCCAATTGCCTCCATTTTTTGCGCTTGGCGAAGTTGGTTTTCCGCGGCTTCGCGGGTTTCGACTTCTGCTTGCAATTCGCGGATGGCGGTGGCCAATTTCTCATTTGCCTGCCGCAAGGTGCGCTGCGCCAGACTAAGCATCAGGATGATGAGGGATACGCCGACCGCGAAAGCCGCTATCAGGGCGAAACGTGTTATCCGGCGGTAAAAGGGCAAGGAATCGCCCATTAGATATACGGTGCCGACTTTCACACCGCCTCTTTCTATATTGGCAAAGGTGTTGATGGATGACGGGACCTCGGGAACCGGGCCGCCAAGATCTTGAGGGACTTGCTCCCCATTTTTGGAAAAGCTGGCGAGCAGTTGGCCGCCTGCGTCATAGACGGCCACGATGCGCGCGCTAGGGTCCGCACGAAAGGCGTTCACAGCCTCCTGTGCGGCCTCCTTATCGCCGAAATCGACCGCGGCGATAAACATTGGCCGCGAGGATACGCGCACGCACCTGTGCCCGCTCTGCGCGTTCTGAGCGATAGGAGGCATCCGCCTGAATGACGACGCCCAATCCAAGCAAAAGCACAATAATGGCCAGCAGGCTGACGACGGCTTGCGGGAGTCGAATACCGCTTTTCCAGGAACTGGCGGTCATCATGTGCTAACCCGGCGCACTTTGCGGGCAAGGCCAAGCAGTTTGGAGCTTATGCCGACCCCAGCGCGTGATGCCTTATAGGTATCAATGTCGAATTTGACACGGTTACCCACCAGCTGAAAATGGATCATGCCGTTCACATTGGCGTTACGTGAATCCGTGACGGTCACCACCGGGTTTGTCCCGGCCGAATCAAGGGCCGCGGAAATATTGCGGGTTGTTCCGCCAAGATAGGCAATGTGGCATTTGTCGACATCGGTGGCGGAGGTAAAGCGGCGGAGTATCAACGGGCGGCCGTTACTGGGTTGGCCTGAAACCGCTTGCTCCAATGCCGCGCCAAATGGGTCGGCCCCGATCACGCACAGAACAATCGGCGCGCCAGCGGGAAGGCTTTTGGGTGGCCAGTCCATATAAGATGTAAATTTCGTCAGGAACGTCGCTTTCACTGCAAGTTCAACCGATGATTGACGCGCAGCCGACGCCGACTGGGCGAACAGCGAAACTGCCGCAACACCCATTACAGTTATCCGAACAAAGGGACGGATCAATGAGCCCACTGCAGCCCTACCAAAACGCGACGGGGTATGCGGTTACTTCGCGGCAGTGCATATTCGTAATGCGATTTGTGCAGCAAATTGGCGCCTGCGACGAATAGCTGCAACGTGTTGGACACGCGCCACCCCGCCCGTGCGCTTAACTCGGTATAGGCCTCGACCCGCGGCTCAGGTCGCGTGCTGACAAAGCGCAAGTCTGCATCAAGTGTAAGATTTGGACCGATATTCATTGACGACCGCAGGGACGCGTTATGCTTGGGATCGTTGCGCACCTGCGACAAACCAAGCAGTTGGCTCGCGCCCGGCTTGAACCGGAAATCCCCTAGCAACAGGGCATATTGCGCGGTGAGCCGCCACCATTCGGTCACGTTGAAATCAGCCCACGCCTCTACCCCGTAGGTGCGGCCCTTCATATTGTTTCCCCATGTCAGTGGCAGGAATGTGATCGGGGTAATCTCAATGGTACGCAGGTCATCATAGGCATTGTAAAATGTTGAGACAGAAAGCGACACTTCGGGCGTCGGCTGAATCCGCGTGCCAAATTCAAAAGCTGTGAGCTTTTCGATTTTGTAGTTCGGGTCGCCAACGAGAAACACGGTCGAACCCACGGTTTCGACGACGTCAGTATCAAAAGGCGTCGGAGAACGGATGGCGCGGGACGCAGCGGCCCAAAACAAAGCGTTTGGGCGTGGCTGCCAAGCGAGACGCACATTTGGCATGAGCGTTGTGCCCGCATAGGGACCGTTCTCCAGCTTTAATCCGAGCGTGGCTTTCAATTTGGGACTTAATGTAATTGTGTCCTGCGCAAAAATATTACCCAGTTTTACTGTCCGGTCCGCAGGTGAGAAGGCAAGACCGCCTGTGGGATCTGTCTCATATTTACTGATCCGCAAGCCCCCGCCAACAACAAGTGCGTGGTTTTCAAGGGTAATGCTTTGCTGTGCGTCAA
This sequence comes from Sphingomonadaceae bacterium, assembly GCA_031426075.1. Lineage (GTDB taxonomy): Bacteria > Pseudomonadota > Alphaproteobacteria > Sphingomonadales > Sphingomonadaceae > Sphingorhabdus_B. Next base: position 10,521 of record JANPKN010000108.1, on the reverse strand, counting down.
TGTCATAATTTTCGATGCCGAGGTCAACGCCGTCCGCTTCATTGCGCCGCGTAAGCCGGTCATAATAGGCTTGCACCTGAAGCTCGCCATTGGCCATCGTCCGTGTCCATCGCGCAACAAGATTGCCACCGCGCACGGTTTGATCGGTGACAGCGCCTTGGTTGATTTTTGCCTGAAAAATGTCGCCCTGAAACGTGACCAGGTCATCCGGCGCTGCATTCCAGTCCGCTCGAAATCCGCCTTGAATTCGGTCCCAGCCATCGCCCGCGCCCGTGCGAGTGGCTGTTTGGGTTTCATCGAAGGTAAATGCCTTTGTATAGAAACGATAAGTGGCGTCAGATCCCAAATTGCCGCCATAGCGAATGCCTACAACCTTTTCCTGATTACCGACCGCAACATCGATCAAGGCACCCTGCGTGTCGGACGCACTGCGGGTGATAATGTTGATAACACCCGTCACGGCATTCGCGCCCCAAAGGGTTGAACCAGGCCCGCTGATGACCTCAATGCGATCAACATCAGACAGCAGCACATCTTGCGCATCCCAATAAATGCCGGAAAACAGGGGGGAATAGACGCTTCGCCCATCAATCAGGATAAGTAATTTGTTCGGGAAGTTTTGGGCAGATTCATTACCGGACATGCCGCGCGCCGTGATGGTGTATCGACTTGCACCTGTCTGCGCGACCTGAAGATTAGGTGCCAAGCGGAGCGCTTCAGGAATCGACTGAGCACCGGACCGGGCGATGTCTGCCTGCGATATGACATAAATTGCTGCTGGCGCCTCACTCAGTTTGGCGTCAGTTTTAAAGACCGATGAAACGTTGACATCGGAAAGCTCTTCAATCGACATTTGGCGAAGGTCGTCCAACGTTTGCGCCTTGGCAACTGTTGGCAGGCAGGCAAGAAAAGCGGTGCTGAGCGCCAAGATCGAAGTTGCGCGCCCTTGACGTGCAAAAGCCATTCCAATCCTCCCCTTTTTTGTATTACGACCGATGATTTGCTCAACTTTGAACAATGATCAGCGATATTTGTTCCTGTAAAAGACAGCGTGCCACCTGATTTTCGGCCAGGCGGCAATCGCGTGTGAGAAGGCGGCAATGACACCGTCAAATCATACGCACCGGCCTATAATCCAACATTGATGGTTAACGGCAACAGAAGGGGGAACCAGCTTCTACGGATGACGTTGTGGACTACATAAAATCAAGTCACGCGATCGACAGCGGGGAACACAATGACCATTTTAGAGTGGCCGGTGCTGCAATTGCACCAGCAACGGCGAAAACATGCGCGCTACGGCGTAAAGATTATTGCGGACATTCGGGTGTCCGGTGGATTGCGGAACAAGGTCCAGCTAACCGACTTGTCGCGGACGGGGTTTCAAATGGAATGCCTGTCGTTCATTCCCGCCGATCGGCCAGTATTCGTGACGCTACCGGGATATGTTCAATTGGAATGCGCGATTATGTGGCGATCGGATTGGCACTATGGCTGTGCATTCGCGTCCCCTCTGCATGAAGCGGTTCACGAGCATATTGTCGAAGAATATCCGATCCTCATGAGAGGCGATTTTTACGGGTGAACGATATGGTGATAACGAACGGGAAGTCATCCCGCGGCTGATATTTCAATTCGCTTCCTCAGGCCAAGTGCAAATTGAACATACGCGTGAAGCGAGGTTTTAATATGCAGGCGGGCTACAGCGATAATGAAAGGCTAATAAAAAAGGGGAGCGTCGGCCCCCCTTTTCATTAATTTAGATTAATTTAACCGTTGACGCCGCCTGCGCGACCACCACCGAAAAGCCAGTCCCAAAAGCCTTCTGTCTGGCCTTCGACCTGCTTAGCTTTTTCAAGCGCTTTCATGTCGTTTCTCCATTAAAACGTGGCCTGCTCGACCAAGTTGCTAATATAATGGAAAATTAACCACGTTCAACAATTGTTTGTTAACCAACTTTCTTATCAATATCGTTCAGATATAAATCAGAAAAATTCATAATATTCAAAGGCATGGCAATAATTTTGCCTTTCCCTCTGTCGCAGCCATGACGACGCAACGCGGCAAGCACATCTCGGTCATCAATGCCGTCTGCTGTAGTGATGACCATACTTGCCTTAGCGATTCGTAATGCGCCGACTGCGAATATCTCATTGCTCGTTGATCCAAGAAGTTCCGCTGAAAAGCTTTTTGCTAGGAATATTTCATCCGGCTGAAATTTCTTGATAAAATCGATATCCGCGTCGGTTGAGCCGAAATTTCCGATCCCGACGCGAAATCCAAATGACTGTAAATCATGGAGCGCCATGCGCGCAGCCTCGTCAAACTTGTGGGCATGTAGATCAATAACATCAAAGGTAAGGTTGGACGGTTGGCATTTTGCTTCAGAAGCGCGTTGAAGCATATTTGCTCCAAAATCGGGATCCAAAATGATGTCAGTGGAAATCTTTATGCTTACAGCAAAGTCGGCGTGACTTTTGACCAACTGTCCCACTGCGCTAACGGCTTGTTGGCACAAATATTCGCTGACAGTTTTCAGATTGCCGGTACTTCGCGCTATAGAAAACAATTTGGCGGTATTTATCTGACCATAAGCAGGGTGAGTCCAACGCAATGATGCTGCTGCCGATACAATTCGGCCATTTGCCAAATTCTGCTCCGCCTCCAGCACCAACTCTATGTCGCCATTGTTAATCGCCGTTTCGAATTCTGAGCTAAACTGGGATTCCAACAAAGCGTCGAATTCAATTGTGGTCGCGATAGTGAATGTAGACTGCGATTTGCTTGCCTCTACGGACGCTTCTAGGGCGCTTTCCATGCGGCTCTTGATGTTCTTGTTCACGTTGCGATCAACACCGAAATAGATATCAACATCGATTTTTCGACCGTTGATGAGCAATGGCTCAGCAAACAACTGGCGCAACCCTTCCAGGTGATCGGCCAACTTACTGGTCGTAATACTAGGCATTTCCCAAAGAAATTGTTGGTTGTCGTTATGGGTAAGCTGCTGCTCGTCGATCACTGTTGAAAGGCGATGACCTACCTCCTTCAGAATAGAGATTTCATCTTCCTGTCGCACATATCCCAATCGCGTTTCAGCACGTACAAGGGTGGCACCAATGAACATGGCGTTTGAGACGACTTCTTCCACCATATACCCGGACATGTTGAAGAAACCGGTAGCTGCATTTCGTTGAGAGCGGATGAGGGCAGCCTTTTGGCGGGATATCATTATGCCTGTGCTTGCAATAAGCGCCAACGCGGGAAATGGATCGTTGCCAATGTTTTGCGTCGCGAACCAAGTGCTAACGCATAGAATCGATGCACCTCCCGCCCAGCTTATATATTTGCTAGACTTGAGACCGCGCCCGGTAAGTTGTACCGCGCAAATGATAAGTGCGATTGCAAAAAAATATAACCAGCCCCAATTTCTGGGGATTCCGCTTTTTAGTGTTTCTGCGGCCAAAGCATGAAACATAACACCGGGTTGATCGCCCCATCCGGGCATGGCGTGAATATCATTCTGCGTTGGATCCGTTACCCCCAATATCACGGTTTTGCCCCTGACAGCATCTCGGTCAGCGGTCTGCTCGAAAAGGCTTTTGGGCGAAATAACGGGAACTGATTTGGGGTCGAAGGAATAGTCTACAGCAAATGTATGAAGGTTCTTGTTTTCAACGCCTGCAATGCTTGCTGCAAGCGAAATGAGTAGGCCGCGATCAGTTTCAACTGCTATCGGAGCCTCCCAAACAAAGCCAAAAAGATTAGGCAGGGATGCCGAAACGGCTTCCACCGATCCTACTACCGAAGGATGCGAAAAAATAGACCGGGCGGCATTATTTTCAGACCTTGCTGCAAGTGCAATCACCTTGGTCGGAGCCTTAAGGTTCTCCAGCGTATTTCGCAGCGCGTTGTCCGCATACGCCGTCGTCCGGCCTTGATAGCCAATATCGACATAAATTGCCGCAGGGTCATAAGCGTCGATTTTCCGCAGCAATTCGGCCTGTTTATCGCGTGGCCATGGCCAACGCCCAACTTCGCTGATTGACGGAGAGTCGATTCCTACCACGACAATATCGCCCGATACTGGCTTCACCGCGAGCTTGGTTTGAAAGGCATAGAGCCCAAGCGAGAGGGGCTGGAAAAGAGTCAGCGCGCCAAGCACACCGCAGGCCACTGCGATGAGCAAGATTTTTCGGCCGATTTTGGCCTTGTTGAGGTTAAGCGCCATGTGCTCGGAATAGGCTGAATATGGTGAAAATTTAATTAAGGTTTTTGAAATCAGCCGCCGCCACGGCAGTGGTCCTGGTATAACAAGCACCACAATAGGCACGCGTCTTCACTCTGTGATATCGCTCAACATCATGCTGGCAGACGCTAGCAGGCGTAAACATTTCGTTTGACCCAATGTAACCCTGCGTCGGCGCCATATACTTGCCCTTCCATTAACGGTTTTGGCGATGCGACCAATGCTGGGTAGGTGCTGATAATGTGCTCAAAAACAGCAACATGAAGCGGACGGGCAAACTGACAGCCGTAAAGCCATTCTGTTTGCCAAATGACCCGCGCTTCCAACTGCTGAAAACTGGGCATAGTCAGGAAAATTATTTGGCTTTCGGAAATATGCGCGAGGCATTCCATGCGAAACCCTGTCTGAGAGATTTCGACAACTTCAACTTTGGTTTTATATCCACCCGGTATGCGAATGTCTGCGGATATTACAACACTTTCCCGACTACACGCGCGCCTAGGCAAGTTTTTTTCGTTACCGGGATGATCGTTTTGACCCTGCATAAACCGTCCTAAATTTCTGGCATCAAAGGCCGCTCAAGGTTTCGCCAAAGTTTTCTAAATGCATGTAATTTATACTAAATCTCATGCATCTGCCAGCCCAGATTCAAAAATTTTGGAGCGACCGGCGCAAAACTCGAGCTTTTATCTTGTTCAACTGTTGATATGTAACCATTCATAATACGGCGCGAGATGGGAATATTGCGGGCGCTCAGGGAACGGTTTGTTTACCTGTTGGATATTCGGGCTTCAGCGGCATGTTTTTCAGGGAAATTATTTTTGTATGGATAGCCCGAGCAAAAGCCCCGAATGACGGTGATTGCTCACACGTACGCGAAAATTTTGCAGGTTAATCTTCGGAAAGGTGCAATTGTGCAAATACCGCGAAAAATACATCAGATTTTCTTGACTGGCGATATCCCTGATCGACTGATTCAGCAGATTGCCGAGATTAAGAAGCGCAATCCTGCGTGGTCGCATTATCTCTATACCACCGAACAAAATTGGGGTTGTATTTTCAATTTCTAACTTCAATCATTCAACAGTATTCAAGCAGCACTATTCCACCCTTAGCACACCCGTCTGCCAGCTTTCGCCATTTGCAAGAACCGCGCAAATTTGTGATGGGGTTTTCTCGCGAGGGTGCCAAATTAGTGAGCGCCTATCTTGAGCAGCTTGAATATGATGGTATCCATCCTCCAATCGATGCTGCTTACATCTGGTACCGTCGCGCCTATCCGCATGTTCGAACACATTTTGCAGTGCCGCCACTGGCCGGTCAGCGCTCTTCGCGCAGTGATATTGCTGACCTCAAATGGTTTGATCGATATCCAGTTGTTCGCTCTTTAGCCAATTCGCTCCGCGCGATCTTGCGAAGGCTGAAACGGTAACGATTGCAAGGCGCAATGGCTGTGCATTAAACCGCTACGCCACAACTTCGTCGTGGTAGTTCGAAGTTAGCCTACAAGCCCGCGCCTAAGCCTCTTCGCTTGCCAATCGTTCGAAGATCGCGACTATGTCCTGCTGTGTTGCTGCGGCAATAGCGCCGTCGGCGATCTCTTGTTGAGTCCACATCCAACTGCGCGCAGGATCGTCGCGCATCGCCCATTTGGGAAAAAGCCGTTCAGTCACCGCGCGCGACAGCAGCAGGTTGATCTCGACATGCCGGTCGTCCATGGCTATCCTTTGATAGGTCGCCTGAATCGCCGCATCCGGACCTTCGATCAACTGCAGATACATATCGGCCCGGCAGATGAGCGTGCCTGTAATATCGGCCTTGCTGTTTCGGATCCGGGAGATTGTGAGGATGTCGTCAAGCACTGAGGCATCGAACCCGAAGGGTTTCGAGGAATAGACGATCTGCGTAAGGGCCATGTGTTTTTCCTCCGGGATTATGTAGCGCGTATGCTACCGCGACCTGGCCCACCCTGCAACTCCCGGCCGCGCCATCTTTATGGTGTCTCGCCAGTTCCGACGAAGCCATTTGGCGTGCGCGCGGCTAATGCGATTGCAGTGATAGACAAATGGCAAGGCGGCGGCCAAGATACGAAAGATTACATCACACATTAAGGATGCCGCACATGCAGTTTACCATAGGCTTGATAATGATTGCCTCATTAGGCTCTGCCATGACACCGGCGAAAAGCGACGACGCAGTCCAGCGTGTCGCAAAGAGTGCGAATTATGTCGCATTGGTCAAACAGCTGGATATTGAACATGAACGTATTGTGGAAGACATCATCAAGCTTGTGGAAATACCGGCACCGCCGTTCAAGGAAGCGGAACGCGCAAAGGCATATCGCGACATGCTGCTCGCTGCGGGCCTTCAGGACGTGGAAATTGATGCAGAGGGTAACGCGATGGGCCTTTATCGCGGATCGGGGCCTGCGGGCGGTCCTGTTCTTGTCCTGGCGGCACATCTGGACACTGTTTTTCCTGAAGGAACGCCATTAAAGGTGCGTCGTGAAGGCAGCAAATTATATGCGCCGGGCATCGGTGATGATACCCGAAGCCTTGCTGTCATTCTTGCATATGCGCGTGCAATGAAGGACAAAAATGTCCGCCCGCGCACGGATATATTGTTCGTTGGCAATGTTGGCGAAGAGGGCCCCGGCGACTTGCGCGGGGTGCGGTACCTCCTCACCAAGGGCAAGTATAAAGACCGCGCAAAGGCATTTCTGTCGATGGACGGCACTGACCCTCAACGCGTTGTCAACGGCGGCGTCGGGTCACGGCGCTACCGTATCAGCTACAAGGGACCCGGCGGTCATAGCTACAGTGCTTTTGGCCTTGTAAATCCCATGGTTGCCATGGGCCGAACCGTAACCGAATTGTACAAGACGACGGTGCCCACTGCGCCCAAAACAACCTATGCAGCGTCGGTCACGGGCGGCGGAACATCGGTCAACTCCATTCCGAACGAAGTGTTTATGGAATTTGATTTTCGTTCAGAAAATCCTGCAGAATTGAACAAAGTTGAACAGCGTTTCCTGTCGATTGTGCAAGAGAGCGCCGACGCGGAAAATGCCGCTCGGTCCACCAGCGATGGCAAGATTGTCGCTGAGACAAAGCTTATCGGCGACCGGCCAGCAGGCATTACCGCCGAAAACGCGGCTATCACGCAAATTGCTTCAGCTGCCATTCGCGCAAACGGATTTACGCCGCAGCTGGGCTCGTCATCTACCGATGCCAATTTGCCCATGAGCCTTGGTGTTCCAGCTTTGACCATTGGATCGGGCGGAAGCGGTGGCCGCGCGCACTCACTCGACGAATGGATTGATGTAGAAAAGCAGCAAAGCGTCAAAGGCATGTCGACAGGACTGCTGATGCTGTTAACAATAGCCGATCAGCCGAACACATAAATTGCCGATAAGGCGGCATACTTGTCCGAATTGCGGCAGGGCGTAAGCCTGTCTTGAAAGTCTCACGCACTTGGCGCTTGATCCTTATGCCGGGTGACGCCAGTGTCAATGCAACAGCTGGGGGAGGGTGACATGGCAAATCTATTGGGCTTTGGAGCATTGCTATTGGCAGCGGGTGTTGGGCTGCCTGCAACAGCTTCGACAGAGCCCATCGTAATGCGCGAGACCGAAGAACGGGCGCCCGTGCTGCCCCCCATATTGACGCCACGCGAAAGGGCAGCGACCGAGAACCGGATTCTGGCCGAGCGGCTTGATACGATTATCCCGGCCATCATGCGCGAGCAGGGCCTGGATTTGTGGCTGTTGGTCGCCCGCGAATATTTTGAAGAGCCGGTCGTCGCCTCGATGCTTGATGCAGAGAATATGCACGCGCGCAGACGCACGATCCTGATCTTTCACGATCCTGGCGACGGGAAACCGATAGAACGGTTGACGGTTAGCCGTTATGGGCTCGGAGGGTTGTTCGCGCCGGTTTGGGACCCGAGCCAACAGCCCGACCAGTGGAAGGCAGTCGCAGACATTATCGCTGCACGCAATCCTGCCAAAATTGCGATTAACACCTCCGATCTCTACCAGTTCGCTGACGGTATGACGCTCAGTCAGTACAACAAGTTCGTTGCCGCCCTGCCTATTCATTTGCGCCCGCGGATTGTCAGCGGTGAGGCACTGGCAATCCGCTGGCTTGAGACCCGGACGCCATCCGAAATGTCACTATATCCATCAATATTGCGTACCGCCCATTCGGTGATTGGCGAAGCATTCTCGCGGGCAGTCATAACACCTGGTGTGACGACAGCGGAGCAGGTGCAGTGGTGGTATCGCGACAGGCTGCTCCAGCTTGGTCTTACCCCATGGTTTCATCCGTCCGTAGCGATCCAGCGGCAGGGCGCGAAGGGCATGTTGGAAGGTGCCGAAGTAATCCAGCCGGGCGATTTGCTCTGGACAGATTTCGGCATCACGTACCTTCGGCTGAACACCGATACGCAGCATCTGGCTTATGTGTTGAAGCCGGGCGAGAGCCAAGCGCCTCCTGGCCTGAGACAGGGGCTGGCGAACAGCAACCGGGTGCAGGATATCCTCACCCGCCATTTTGCTGTCGGACGCAGCGGGAATGAGGTTTTAAATCTGGCGCGGGCAGAAGCCGTGGCGGCGGGGCTAGATCCCTCTATTTACACGCACCCGATTGGTTTGCACGGTCATGGCGCTGGGCCGTCTATTGGATTCTGGGATAACCAGAACGCCGATCCTCGCGGCAGCGGAGCAATCAATGCCAATACTGCCTGGTCGATCGAACTGACATCTTACGCCGCTGTTCCCGAATGGGGCGGTCAACGCGTCGATTTTCGCAGCGAAGAGAATGCATATTTCGATGGCAAAAATGTGCGTTACATCGACGGACGCCAAACCAATATCACACTTATTCCTTCGGGGCCGTGACGCTGCGGAAATTTGGGACACAGATCTAACGTGAAGTGTACGTTGTGCCGCGAACCCACACCAGACTCAAATTGTCCGAAGTTTCAGTTCCAAGCTTTTCCTGTTGAACGTTTTTTGTTCAAACAAGTTTGGATAACGTGAACCACGCCGGACCTATAAAAAAGGCCGGTGCAGGCCACGCAATTTCGTTGCCAAATGGCGGCGATATGTCCAACTTCGATAATATGCTGCCCAAAAGGACCCTCATGGCGAACGAAATCCCGGAACATCATTTGCAAAAGTCGAAGAGTTTCTCGCCAGCTTCAGTGGCGCGCGCGACAGTCATTGTGGTTGCCATTGTCGGGGTTGCCTGGCTGCTGATCGAACTTACCCAATTATTCTTGCTGGTGTTCGCTGCGATTACCATCGCGGCCGTTTTCGATGTTTTGGCTGGCGGAATTCGGCGTAAAACGGGGATGAGCCAGAATTTCGCGCTCGCATTATCGGTATCGCTAATGCTCCTGTTATTTGTCGGGGCGTTCGCGCTATTTGGTGCTCAAATCGCCGGCGAGTTTGCGACGCTTCAAGAAACATTGCCCAAGGCGTTGAAAGGCTTTGAAGCGTTTCTCGACCAATATGGGCTAGGCGATCAGGCGCGCAATTTGATCAGTAGCGGTTCGAATGATGCATCCGAACTGATTTCGCGGGCAGGGGGATATGCGCTCGCCGCGGGCAGCGGCTTAGCAGATTTTGTATTGGTCCTCGTTGGCGCAATTTTTCTTGCAAGCAACCCTGCGGTCTATCGCCGAGGCTTACTGAAGTTGCTGCCAGCAAAGGCGGAGCAGCCTGTGGCAGAGGCAATGGACGATGCCAGAAACGGTCTAACGGGATGGATGTTGGGTCAGGCCATATCGTCGCTTGTCGTGGGCGCACTTACGTGGATTGGTCTCCTGGTCCTGGGTGTCCCGGCATCAGGAGGGTTGGCTATCATCGCCGGGCTGCTTGACGTTATACCAATGGTTGGTCCCGTTATTGCAGGTGTTCCCGCTGTCCTGCTTGCATTCACCGTCTCGCCAATGACAGCCCTTTGGACATTATTGCTGTTCGTCATGATCCAGCAGCTTCAAGGTAATTTTCTGCAACCCATGATTCAGAAGCGTGCTGTCGATGTCCCGCCAGCGGTTTTGTTGTTCGCCGTATTCGCCTTTGGAATATTATTCGGCTTTTTGGGAATATTGTTGGCAGCGCCGTTGACTGTGGTGGCATTCGTCGCCGTGCGACGTCTGTATGTCCAAGAAATGCTTGGGAAGAAGCTTAGCGGTCTTTCAGAGAAATAAGACGGGAATGCTTTTACCGCCACACCGATCAAATGAGCAGCGGAGCTATACCGCAT
>JANPKN010000107.1:0-8747 GCA_031426075.1 Sphingomonadaceae bacterium | reverse complement strand
GCTGCGAAATTGGCACGCGTTTTTGGTGCCTATGCTGACCAAGAGGCAGCGTAACTTTTTAAATGAAACCGGCTGCGTCCATTTGGGCGAGCCCTACAGATATGACAGAAAATCGGAGTGTTATTTAAATGGCTGATATTGAAAAGCTCGTAGACCAACTTTCGGCGTTGACCGTTCTTGAAGCGGCTGACCTTGCAAAGGCTTTGGAAGAAAAGTGGGGCGTTAGCGCCGCTGCTGCTGTTGCTGTTGCTGGCCCTGCTGCCGCTGCTGCACCTGCTGCTGAAGAGCAGACTGAATTTGACGTTATTCTGACCGGCGACGGCGGAAACAAGATTGCAGTCATCAAGGAAGTCCGCGCAATCACTGCACTTGGTCTGACCGAAGCAAAGGCTCTCGTTGAGTCCGCGCCAAAGGCGATCAAGGAAGGCGTGAACAAGGCAGAAGCCGAAGAAATCAAGGCGAAGATCCTTGCAGCCGGCGGAACCGTCGAACTGAAGTAATCCGTTTCGGAAAGCGTGTCTTTCCAAACCACATAAAAAGGGCGGCGCTTCGGCACCGCCCTTTTTTATTTATACGTCAGCGTTAACTGACAGGTTCGTAAACCGATATTGGCTTTTGCTCCCTTACCCGACCGCTAAACCGTGCATTTTTGGCAAATAGCGGGTCGGTGATTGGGATTTCCACATCATTGCGCGGCGCAAATAGCGGATCGGTGATCGGTTGTGGACGCACTGTAGCGCTGAATAGAGGGTCGGTGACCTGTATATTCGCGCGCGTTGCCACCGGCGGTTGCCACACAGGGCTTGTCACCTCAGCTTCTTTAGCGATTGGCGGCGACGGACGGGGCTGCACCGGCTGCTCAACATGCGTTGTCAAAGCCCGCTCCGGCACTGCGTCGCGGCGACGGCGTGAGACCAAAAAACCACCAAGGCCCAAAGCAGCAAGCGCTGCGGCAATGCCGGCGAACAAAGTCAAATCTTCTGCTTGGATATTTCCGTCAGCCGCGGTGCCGGCCGGCTGCGCAGTGACTACTGGTTCCGCAGTTATCATAGGCGCCGTTTCTGACGTGTCTGCGGCAACGGCAGGGGCCGGTTCGTTCAGCGTCGGTGAAATGTCGCCTGACTGGCTTGGCGGCGCAGCCACAATTGATGGCGCTGCAACACGCTCCTGAGTCGCCCTGGGTGCTACGACACGCGTTGGACGTCGCTCAACCTGCGCCTGTTTCTGTTCATCTGCGGCTTGTTGCGCCGCTTCGGGGTTCACAACGTCATTTTCAGTCGGAACGGTGCGAACAATGGGAAGTGGCGCAATTGACGGCGTTGGTGCGGCTTGCACCGGAGGCGCAGGTACTGGCTGAACGGCTTCAACTGCCGCGGGCGCCGATGCAACAGGAACGTCTTGCGCGAATACGGCTGAGCCGCTCATCAGGGTAGCCAACAATGCTGCTCTTCCGGCGGACTTTATCGTTACAAATTTCGCCATGAATGATCTCCTATCAATGGATAAAAAGATAACCGTTAATTGACGTGGTCGGGTATCGAAGGGCGGACGTCTTGTGCGACGTTGGAGACGAACCGAGCGTTTTAGCGAGTCGTTCATCTGCCGTTCACGCGTTTGAGACAGATTCTCTTGAATTTCCAATTGGTAAAAGGCAGTCATGGCGCATGAACGATAATGCCGACCTTGCCGCCCTCATAAGGAACATTCCCGATTACCCAAAACCGGGGATCATGTTCAGAGATGTTTCGACGTTATTGCTGGACGGTGCAGGCTTTCGCGCCACGATCAACCGTCTTGCTGCCAAAGTCTCACCAGATACCGAATTGATTGCCGGAATTGAGGCACGCGGCTTCATTGTAGCTGCGGGGCTATCCTACGCCCTTGGTTTAGGTAAGCTGATGCTCCGAAAGCCTGGCAAGTTGCCGGGTGAAAAGATCGGTGTCGATTATGAACTAGAATATGGCACTGACCGTATCGAAATGCACGTCGGTCATGTCAAGCCGGGCCAAAAAGTACTGCTTGTTGATGATCTTATTGCGACTGGCGGCACGGCATTGGCTGGCATCGACCTTATCCGGCAAGGCGGCGGCAAGGTGGAACAGGCGCTTTTTATCGTGGATTTGCCCGACTTGGGCGGCGCGGAAAAACTACGTGCCCAAAATATTCGGGTTGAGTCCCTGATCGGTTTTAATGGCGACTGACCGCGACGTCACAGCATATCAGGATTGTGGGTAACGTGTGGCGCAGGTCCTGATCGCAGACGGGTCTGGCCGCTCGCCGCTGACTTCGAATCTGGCGATATATCCACCCAGTTTCAACTGTTCGGTAAAGCCGGTGAGGCGATAGCCAACGGCATCAAATTCACAGAACAGAAGCTTTGGCGGAATACCATGACGGTCCGTAGCACGATCGCGGTCAACGACAATTACGTGGCCGCCCTTGGCTAGTGCAGGCCGCATGCGCCACAGAAAGGCATAGGGTTCTTGTATTTCATGATACATATGCACCATGAAAATCCGGTCAAAACTGTTCTCTGGCAAACGCGGATCATCAGCCGCGCCTTCCTTAATCGCCACATTATCCAATTGCTCGCGGGTCACGCGTTCACCCAAGCGATCAAGCGCGCCGCGATTAATGTCCTGTGCCAATACGCGGCCCTTTGGACCGACCCGTTCGGCCAGCCGGATGGTATAATATCCTTCACCTGCGCCGATGTCGGCGACAGTGGTGCCTAATTGGATACCAGCCCAATCCATGACGAATTCGGCTTCTCCTGCCTCGTCGCGCGCTGCTTCTGTCGAAAATTCAGTATCGCCAATCTGGGACACCATCCGATCGGCGCGCGGGAAGTCCAGAGACGATACGGTTCGCTCGTCAGACGGGCTTTCCGTGCAAGCGCCGACGAGCAATAGCCACAATGCCAGCGCCGACAGCTTATATGTCAGGTTGTTCCGGGACATCGTCTAAATGCTCAGGCTTCAGCCATTGAAGACGGCGCATGAACCGCTTGCCCGTCAAACGCGGCAAATACGCCCTTCACCCATTCGGGCAACGGGATGGGGCGGTGAACGTCGAGGTCCACATGCACGCTGACCAAATCCACTGTCGCGCGCAAATCGTCTGAACCATCTTCGGTAACACCGTGGATTTCCACCAACTGCGTCATGCTCGTCCGGCCAGTGGCGATCGTTCGTGCCATGACTTCAATCAGCTCATCCGGCTTGATTGGTGCAAACCAGGTGACGGTCGCTTTCTTCACGTGAAATTCCATCGGCGCGCCATCTGCGTGCTCACGGAATTTCACGGCGCGCCAATATTCGGTTATCGCAACATCGGCATAATCGAGATAGCGTGCGTTAAAGACGACGCCTTGCGCGTCGGTTTCAGACCAGCGTACGCGGATACGGTGATGAAAGGCAAAGTCGGTGCGCGCCATATCAGATCGCTTTGGACTGGCCGGGCGTGTTGACACCCATCGACTGTAGATAGCGTTTGACGTTGCGCGCAGCCTGCCGGAGCCGGTGCTCGTTTTCGACCATGGCGATGCGGACATAGCCTTCGCCATCTTCGCCATACCCAACGCCCGGCGCGACAGCCACATTCGCCTCGGTCAACAACTGCTTCGAAAATTCAAGGCTCCCCAAATGGGCCAGCGCAGGCGGCAATGGTGCCCAGGCAAACATGGATGCACGCGGCGGCGGAATGTCCCAGCCTGCGCGCCCGAACGCCTCAACAAGGATATCACGGCGTTTATGGTAAAGCTGGCGGTTCTGCTCGACAATGTCCTGAGGGCCGTTGAGCGCAGCGCAAGCAGCCGCCTGAATTGGGGTGAAGGCACCATAATCCAGATAGCTTTTCACGCGAGTCATCGCCGCAATTAGGTCGCGGTTGCCCACGGCAAAGCCGACACGCCAACCGGCCATCGAATAGGTTTTGGACAGAGAGGTGAATTCAACGGCAACGTCTTTGCCGCCCTTGACCTGCAAAATCGACGGCGTCGGGTTGCCGTCGAAATAGAGTTCTGAGTACGCAAGATCGGACAATATCCAGACCTTATTCTCCTTCGCCCAGGCGACGAGCCGTTCGTAAAACGCCAGATCAACCGTTTCGGCAGTTGGGTTGGATGGGTAGTTCACAACCAATATCGACGGACGCGGGACCGTGAACGCCATGGCGCGCTCAAGCGAGCGGAAATAGTTTTCGTCGGGCGTCGTTGGCACTGAACGGATCGTCGCGCCCGCGATGATAAACCCAAAAGTGTGGATGGGGTAGCTTGGGTTAGGCGCAAGAACCACGTCGCCCGGCGCGGTTATGGCCGTGGCGAGGCTGGCGAGGCCTTCCTTGGACCCCATGGTCACGACGACTTCATGCTCAGGATCGATATCGACCCCGAACCGCCGACCGTAATAATTGGCCTGTGCCTTGCGCAGCCCGGGAATACCCTTGGACGCCGAATAGCCATGGGCATCGGGCTTCCGCGCAACTTCGCAGAGCTTCTCAATCACATGCGGTGGCGGCGGCAAATCCGGGTTGCCCATGCCAAGATCGATAATGTCCTCACCTGCACCCCGGGCCGCCGCACGCATCGCATTGACTTCAGCGATGACATAAGGCGGCAGGCGTTTGATGCGGTAGAATTCTTCGGACATGGGCTCCCGTTCGGGTTGATTATTTCAAGATCGCCCTCATGCGCGAAGTTTTAGCGCATTTCCAGAAAAACTATGCCCGACGAAAATTAGCGCGGCCGATTGCCCTTTGCCTTGTGCTTTACGCCATGCTTCGACGGAGGTGGACCGTCGTTACGGAATGGACGTCCGCCATCGCGGCTTGAACCGCCGCCACGTGGGCCATCACCGCGGAAGTTACCGCCGCGTGGGGGGCCGTCGCCGCGGGGATTAACGCCCAGTTGCGAACGCTGCGGACGGTCGCCATCGCGGCCCATACGCTTGTTTTCACGCGCCGCTTCACGTGGCGGGCCATTGGCTTGCACGATTTCGACATCATTGTCTTCGTCATGCCCGGGTTGCGCAATCGCCTTGGTGAATTTGGCTACGGCTGCAGCGGCAATTCCGACATGGGTTTCATTCGCGGCAATGCGAATGGCGCCAATGTCGTTCTTGGTGACGCCGCCACGGCGGCACAGCAACGGTAATATCCACTTGGGATCGGCATTATTGCGGCGACCGACATTGAGTTTGAACCACACGGAATCGTCAAATCCTGCGCGATGGTCGTCACGCTGGCGTTCACGGCTGCCATCATCGAGCAAATCTTCAGCTTGCGGCATTTTTGCGCGATGCACGCGGACCAAAGCTGCGGCAATGTCTTCGGCGGACATTGTTTCGAGCAATTTTGCACCCAGTGCACGATCTTCGTCTTCCACCTCGACAGGGGCCAGAAGTGTTTCAAGCAGGCGGTCGTGATCTTTCGCACGAATATCCGCAGCGGTTGGAACCTTAATCCAATCCGCCTCTATCTTTGCACCGCGCAGCATGGATTCAACGCGCTTGCGGCGCTGATATGGCACGATCAGAACGGCTGTACCCTTGCGGCCCGCGCGGCCCGTACGCCCTGACCTGTGCTGAAGCCCTTCGGCATCGCGCGGCAGTTCGACGTGCACAACCAAAGACAGGTTCGGCAAATCGATCCCTCGTGCAGCAACATCGGTGGCAACACAAACGCGGGCACGACGGTCACGCAGCGACTGAAGTGCATGGTTACGTTCGGACTGCGAATGTTCGCCCGACAATGCCACCACATTGAAGCCGCGCTCAGTTAGGCTGGCATGCAATCGGCGGACATTTTCCCGCGTTGCACAGAAAAGGATTGCGGTTTCGGCCTCATGCAAACGCAGCAGGTTAACCACTGCGTTTTCAATGTCCGGTGGAGCGACCGTGACCACTTGATAGCTGATATCGCCATGGCCGCGGTCTTCGCCAACGGTCGAAATGCGCAACGCATCGCGCTGATACCGCTTTGCCAGCGAAACAATAGGCTTCGGCATGGTGGCCGAGAACAGCAATGTCCGGCGGCCTTCCGGCGTGGCGTTCAAGATTTCTTCAAGTTCTTCGCGGAAGCCCATGTCGAGCATTTCGTCCGCTTCATCGAGAATCGCGACCTTCAGTGCCGACAGGTCAAGCGCGCCTCGTTCCAAATGGTCGCGCAGCCGTCCGGGTGTGCCGACAACAATCTGTGCGCCCTGGTTCAATGTGCGCCGTTCCTTGGACGCGTCCATGCCACCAACGCAGGTCGCAATGCGCACACCGGCTTTGGCATACAGCCACATCAGTTCGCGACTCACCTGCAATGCAAGCTCGCGAGTCGGGGCAATGATGAGCGCAGCAGGCTCGCGTGCGAGGCTTACGAGCCCGCCATCAAGAATTTGGGGAGCCATTGCAAGGCCAAATGCCACGGTCTTGCCTGAGCCGGTCTGTGCGGAGACGACCAAGTCGCGTCCGACAGCTTCATCTGCAATAACAGCGTCTTGAACGGGCGTTAGCGTAGTATATCCACGCGCGGTGAGCGCTTCATCGAGAAGCGGAGGTATATTTTCAAATGTCATTATCCCGCGCCTTTGCGCTCTTTTTTCCCGAATGTCCATGCTGCGCCGCACAACAAAACAATCTTCGACAATTCGAATAGCTTTGATATGCCTGTCGCTATGGCCGACTCATCCCAAATCCCGCCGTTCATGGACCCAAACCAGTTCATGAAGATGTTTGAACAATCGGCAGTTCCAACCACCGACCCGTTAAAGGCGTATAGAGCAGCATTGGATGCCTGGGGCACCGTGTTGGAGCCGCTTGCCAAGGCGGGCCGTGACAAGGTCGATACGACCGATCGCCGCTTTGCTGCGCCCCAATGGGAGCACCCGGTTTTCGACCTTGTGCGTCAAAGTTACCAGATGATGTCCGAATATATGTTGGCTGCCGCGGATCAACTCGACGGCCTGCCAGATCACGACAAGGCAAAAATGGGCTTTGCGTTGCGCAGCATAATTGAGGCGATGAGCCCGGCGAATTCGCCCTTTACCAACCCAGTGGCGCTAGAGCGCGCGATGGAGTCCAAAGGCGCGAGTCTGATGTCAGGTATGCAGCACCTGATGCAGGACATGCAAAAAGGTCAGCTTACTCATACCGATTCGACAGCGTTCAAGCTGGGTGAGAATATCGCCGCAACGCCTGGCAAGGTGGTGCACCAAACGCCCTTGTATCAGCTCATCCAGTATGACCCGACAACGGAAGATGTGCTGAAAACTCCGCTGATTATCTTTCCTCCTTGGATCAACCGTTTCTACATCCTCGATCTGACCGCAGAAAAAAGCTTCATCAAATATTGCGTGGACCAGGGCATTACGGTTTTCGTTGTTTCATGGAAATCGGCCGACAGCACCATGAAGGACATCGTCTGGGACGATTATATTGCGGCGCAGATCGATGCGATCGATACCGTCCGTAGCGGCCTCGATGTGCCTGATGTCCACACGATTGGATATTGTGTTGCTGGAACAACCTTGGCAGCGACACTCTCTATCCTCGCTGCCACTGACGCGGCCGACAAGGTCAGAAGCGCAACATTTTTCACCGCACAAGTCGATTTCAGCGTCGGCGGCGAGTTGCTAAATTTTATCGACGATCAGCAGATCGCCATGATGGAAGCGCTGAGCGCGCCGCAAGGTTATATGGATGGTCGGTTCCTTGCGCTGACCTTCAACCTGTTGCGCGGCAAGGACTTGATCTGGTCGACTGTGGTCAAAAACTATTTGCTGGGTGAAGACTATCCCGCCTTTGACCTGCTGCACTGGAATGGCGACGTCACCAACCTGCCCGCCAAGTGGCATCGCAATTATGTCGTCGACCTCTATCGCGATAACCGGCTCGTGAAGCCAAATGACATGTCGGCACTCGGCACCCCGATTGACCTGCGCTGCGTGAAAACGCCGACCTATATTCAGGCCGGACGCGAAGACCATATCGCCCCTGCCGAAAGCGTCTGGAAATTGCAGGACCATTTTACAGGCCCGATGAAATTCGTGTTGGCGGGCAGCGGGCATATTGCGGGCGTCGTCAATCCGCCAGCACAAATGAAATATCAATATTGGACCAATGACGCCTCGCCTACCTCACTTGAAGCCTTCATTGAGGGCGCCACGGAGACCAAGGGTAGCTGGTGGCCTGATTGGCTCGCCTGGCTGACGGAGAAGGGCGAGAAGCGCGTGCCAGCGACTGGAGCGCGCCAACCTGGCCAAGGCACTCTGAAGGCTCTAGAATCAGCCCCAGGAAGCTATGTGAAAGCGCGATAGAGAAGGACGCGAACCTAATCGCGCCCTTTTCTATTTCGGCTATTGCGCTTCCGGGGCTGCTACGCTGGCATTGTCAGGCAGTCCCCCAAGCTCGCCAACCATTTTCTTGTACGCATCAAGATAGGCGAGAACAATGACCTGCCCAATGTCGCTATTTTGATAACTGCCGCCCCCAGCGCCCGCTAGGCCGCCACCCCACCAGGCCCCACCGCCTGCGCCCCAGCTGACATCGGACTTGCGGTAATAGCCCTCGGACAAAGCCTCAATCTCGGTGGTCCGAACGTTTACAACGGACAGCGACACATTCGCTTCTTTTTTTGAAACCTTCAGGCCACCGATCAAGCCACCCAATAGCCGACCACCAAGCATCCCTCCAAGCGCACCGGCGACGTTGCTACCGCCGGAGTTGCTGTTTCGGCTTTTACTTTGACGAGCGTGAAATTTC
>JANPKN010000106.1:0-13303 GCA_031426075.1 Sphingomonadaceae bacterium | reverse complement strand
GTCCGAAATGTCTACCTATGAAGCCCGCCTCGCTGCGCTACGCGCGCAATTGAAGAAAGAACAGCTCGACGGATTTGTCGTGCCGATCTGCGACGAACATATGTCGGAATATGTCGGCGACTATGCGCAAAGGCTTGGCTGGCTGACGGGTTTTGGCGGATCGGCGGGGTCCGCAATCGTGCTTTCCGAAGAAGCCGCGATTTTTACCGACGGGCGCTACACGCTTCAGGTACGTGAGCAGGTTGACGGCCAGAACTGGCAATATGTCGGTGTGCCGCAAACCAGCATCTCAGACTGGCTGAAGGATCATGCCCCCAGCGGCGCGCGCATAGGGTATGACGCCTGGGTTCATACCAAGGGCTGGGTCGAAAGTGCGACCAAGGCACTCGCCGCCAAGGGCGCGGAACTGGTCGCGGTCAAAAGCAATCCAATCGACATGGTCTGGGCCGATCAGCCGCAGAAAAGCGATGCCAAGCTGATGGTACATGACAACCGTTACGCCGGACAGAGTAGCGCCGAAAAACGCGCTGCCGTTGCCGAGTGGCTAACGGCAAACAATCTCGACAGCACGGTCATTTCGGCACTCGATTCGGTGGCTTGGCTGTTGAATGTGCGCGGTTCGGATGTGTCAAACACACCAGTCGCGCTAAGTTTCGTGCTTGCCCATGCCGATGGCACGGCGGACCTGTTTGTTGCGCCAGAAAAGGTCGATGACGCGGTGCGCGCGCATCTGGGGAATGCTGTGCGTTTGCGCGAGCCGTCCGAATTCGTACCTGAATTGCGGTCCATGAAGGACAAGCGCATTGCCGTCGACCCCGACCGCGCAGTTGCCGCAATCTTTGGCGCGCTGCAAAGCGGCGGAGCGCATATCATTGAGGCGCGCGACCCTACCATATTGCCAAAGGCAGTGAAGAACCACGTCGAGCAGTCCGGCCACCGCGCCGCACAAGCCCGTGACGGCGCCGCATTAAGCCGGTTCCTGCACTGGATGCGCGAGACTGCCTATAAGGGCGAACTGAATGAACTGTCGGCAGCCGCTCGGCTTAAGGCATTCCGTGAAGATACCGGCATGCTCAAGGACCTGTCCTTCGACACAATCTCCGCCACTGGGCCCAACGGCGCGCACTGCCATTACAAGGTCGATGAAACCACTAACCGGGCGATTGAGCCCAACAGCATTTATCTCGTCGACAGCGGCGGGCAATATCTTGATGGGACCACCGACGTCACCCGCACCATGTGGGTCGGACCGGGCCATCCAACCGCCGAGATGAAAGACCGCTTCACCCGCGTGCTTAAGGGGCATATCGCTTTGGCCTGCGCAGTATTTCCTGAAGGCACCCGAGGCGCGCAGCTAGACACCATGGCGCGCGCATCCTTGTGGCAGGCCGGCCTTGATTACGCGCATGGTACAGGCCACGGCGTCGGCAGCTTCCTTGCGGTGCATGAAGGACCGCAACGCATTGCGAAATTCGCTGGCGGGCAGGCTGGCAGCGATGAGCCCTTACAGGCTGGCATGATCCTGTCGAACGAACCTGGCTATTACAAGCAAGGCGAATACGGCATCCGCATTGAAAATCTGGTGCTGGTCGAAGATCGCCAAATTGCCGGCGCCGAAGGCCGTTATTTCGGGTTCGAAACGCTGACCTTTGCACCCATCGATAAAACTTTGGTGGACGTCAGCTTGCTGAATGCCGACGAACTGCGTTGGTGGAATGACTACCACGCAAAGGTTTTGGAGATTGTCGGTCCGCAATTGGACGGCGAGGCGCTAAAGTGGGCGACAGAAGCTTGTGCGCCGTTGGCAGTTGGCTAACGCACCTTAAAGCTTGTGATGCGCGCCTAAGCTTGCGCGGATGCGGTCGAGGGTGGCTTTGCGCATGGATTTCTTGTTCCATGCATAAGCTGGTCCGGGGAGTTGAGCCAGTTGAGCAGCGATAGCCATCGCCTTCCCTTCGACTTCGCCCGCCTCCGCCAGCATATCGAGATAGCCTGCCTCTAATGCGCCTTGCGGGTTGTAAATAAATCCCTGAATCATCGCGCGAGTAAGGTGCGACGGGTTCAGGCGATCACGCGCCAGTTCCATCGCGAAGATAGGCAAGTTCATGCCCGTAATCGCCTCATTCGCGCCGATTTTAAACTCCCCAGCGGTACCAATACGCGTGTCGCAGGCATGCAGGATGAACACCCCCATCGCGATCGCATGGCCTGTGCAGGCCGCGACCACGGGCAGCGGTCCGCCATAAAGACGCAGCAGCAGTTCCGCGCCCGCATCTAGCAACTTATACACGCCGTCGGGGCCGAGGCTGGCAAATGCGTTCAGGTCAAACCCACCGGAGAATCGCCCTTCTCGGCCAGTCAGCACGATCGCCTTTGCATTGGCTTCGGCGGTGTCGAGCGCCGCGTTCAGCGCTGCAATCATGTTAAAATTGATTGCATTTGCCTTGCCATCGTCCATTCGGATCAAGGCAATGTCGTTCGTGATTTCGACAGTCGCGGACATAATGGCTCTCCTTGATATGTGACGCTGTGAATAAGGCGGAACTTTACGTAAACGTCAACGCGAAACTGTCCGCTGTGCTGCTTGACGCCGACCCGCCTCACAACCAAGGTGCTCAATCTGTATTTAAAGTTTTCAGGAGCATCCCATGACTCAGACTTTTTCCGAATATACTCCCGCCGACGTCTGGGAATGGAACACCGAAAATAGCGGCCAGTTTGCGAACATCAACCGACCGATCGCGGGGGCAACGCATGACAAGGAACGTCCGGTCGGCACACATCCGATGCAGCTTTATTCGCTTGCCACGCCCAATGGCGTGAAGGTCACGGTGATGCTTGAGGAGCTGCTGGCTCTTGGCCATCAGGGCGCCGAATATGATGCGTGGCTGGTAAACATCCGCGACGGAAACCAGTTTTCAAGCGGTTTTGTCGAGGCTAACCCCAATTCCAAAATCCCGGCCTTGTTTGACCATTCGACGCCTGAGCCAACACGCGTGTTCGAGTCCGGATCCATCCTGCTGTATCTCGCGGAAAAATTCGCTGCGTTCCTGCCGACCGAGCATCATGCCCGAACCGAGACAATCAACTGGCTGATGTGGCAAATGGGTAGCGCGCCTTATCTGGGCGGCGGCTTTGGACATTTTTATGCGTATGCCCCGTTTAAGTTCGAATATGCCATTGACCGCTTTGCCATGGAGGTGAAGCGCCAGTTGGACGTGCTTGATAGGAATCTGGCGGAGCGCGAATATATGGCAGGCGACGCCTATACGATAGCTGATATGGCGATTTGGCCTTGGTATGGCGCGCTTGTTAAGGGCCTGATTTACGACGCAGGCGCGTTTCTTTCGGTGCATGAATATAAGAATGTCTTGCGCTGGACGGATCAGATCGCCGAGCGGCCTGCGGTTAAGCGTGGACGGATGGTCAACCGCGTGATGGGTGATCCAGCAAGCCAATTGCACGAAAGGCACGATGCGCGTGATTTTGAAACGAAGACTCAAGACAAAATAGCGCCTGCGAAATAACTGTCATTTCCCGTTCAGAAGACAGCTATTTCAGAGTCATACAATAGTAACCAATGTTGATGTATAGACGGTGTGCGACCCGAGGGCATCTGACTTTAGGAGGGCGCCCTCTCCTAAAGAGCTTGGTCGGTATTGCCGGCCAAGCTCATTTTTCTTTATCTTGAAATTATATCTACTGACCGCAGGGTAAATTCTGCGCCGAGTTGGTTGCTACCCCCTGCAGTCTGCAAAACAAGTAATTGGGTACGGCAGTCATTGCCAATAGCAAAATCCTGCGATTGTGCGAAATTGCCCTTGCGCACAGGTGTGTCTACAAACCATTTCGCGACGTTGCCTTCGGGCTTAATGCACTGCATATCCCACCGGATTTCCGCGTCAGAAACTGCTTCCAACGCTGAATATCGTGCCTGAAAACGGTAATTACCGGGTTCAAGAAAAAGTATTTTCCGCATCAATTCACCGCGCTCGCCAGATCCGGCAAAGGCCGTAAGAGAAAACCGGCCTTTGCTGTCTGGCTGCGAAAATGATCCACCAATGCCGACATTTTCAACGACCTGCCAACCCATGGCAGGGTAGCGCAGGTTCACAGTGTCTTTTGTCAAAGACGCCGATTGAAATGCTGCCCGCTTGTTACCCTTCAGGCTCAGATAATATTGCCGGAAAGCCGGAAACTTGTTCTTCGCCGCCAATTGCCCAAGCAGGGCATTGGACAGATTGCGATAACCGTCTTCATCGGGCAACCCGCCGGCTTTCACCAGAACATCGGCCAGATTGGCGGGGTTTTCGACCGTGTTGATCGCATCGCTTAGATAGGCCGGCAACCACACCGGCGCCTGCCGAACTATGGGGGCAAGTGCGACGCGTACCTCTGGGTCGCTCAAAGCGCCGGTAAGCGTGGGAAACAATATCGGGAAGCTGCTTGGCGTTGTCCGCATGGCTATATCATAATGGTACAGCGCCTGTTTCTTGTCCCCGCGCGCGACGGCATCTTCGATCAGCCACAATTGGGTGCCGAAATCCCTCCGCGAAACTTTATGCGACAACAGCATCAATTCCCGCGCTTTTTTGCTGTCCCCGCGCACATCAGCGACATAGCCAAGCAAACGAATGGCAACGGGGTTAAGTGCGCCGCCACGCAGCGACTGCTTTGCCATGGCCTCAACCTTGGCAAGGTTAGCGGGGTCTTGCTTCGCAGCAAACATTTCGTCTGCCTTGCGGGATAATGCCAAGGGATGATCAGGCACATATTTCAGCGCAATATCGGGGTTACGATCCCACGTAATGTTGGCAACTGCGTGAATGAAGGAAAGCCAAGCGAGATAGGCCGTGACGACCAAGATAACGATGGTTTTTAACCAGAAAAGCGGTGGCTTCGCGCGCAATGCCGCAAATCGCGCAGGGCCTTTACGTTTTCTCGACATCAGTTCGCGCGTTTCCTTTTAGGAAGGCCACAGATTGGCGGAGACGGAGGGATTCGAACCCTCGGTACCGGATTTACCAGTACGACGGTTTAGCAAACCGTTGGTTTCAGCCACTCACCCACGTCTCCTGTGCGCTTGGCATCGGCGGCCTATAGCGAGGCATGCGGGTGGCTGCAATGGTTATTGACATGGGCTTGTTATAAGAAGAAAATTAATATCACAGGATCGCTCTGGCGCGCATTGGACTCGCATCGTCGCCTGTTCATCATGCGCTCATCCGGAGCAGCCATAACATAGCTGATATTCTTTTGAGGACGGGGAACCCATGTTGTCTATAAAGCTGGGACTGAAACGGTCGGTAAATTACATGCTGATGCTGCTGGCCGCAGGCGCGCTCGTCGCGTCGCCAAGCAGCGCGCAGATAAACACGATCGATCCGAATGAAGCGATTGATTCTGACTTGGGCACGCCACCGCCCGTGCCGTCGCCCGCGCCATCGAATAATGGCCCGTCTGTCATGCAGGACGGTGTGCCTACCGATGGTCTTCCCACCCCACCAACCGCTGCGCCATCAAATGTGGCAATTCCGACACAGGACACATTTCAGGAAGATGACCTTATCGGTGCTGCCGAGGGCGTTTTTGGCAAAGGGGCACAAGGGTTGGGCAAGCTGATTGAAGACATCCTGAAAAAACAGGGCCGTCCCAATGGCTATATCGTCGGGCGTGAAGGTGGCGGGGCGTTTATCGTGGGCTTACGTTATGGTTCCGGCACATTGAACCATCGTGTCGAAGGCGAAAAGCCGGTCTATTGGACTGGACCATCCATTGGTCCAGATGCTGGTGCAAATGCCGGCAGCACGTTCATCTTGGTTTACAACCTATACGACACTGAAGACATATATGAACGCTTCCCGGCGGGCGAAGGTGCCGCTTATTTCGTTGGCGGGTTTAACGCGAGCTATATGCGGCGCGGCGATGTCGTGCTGATCCCGATCCGCGTCGGTGCAGGATTACGGCTGGGCGCGAATGTGGGTTACATGCGCTTTTCCAAAAAGCAGCGCTGGTTGCCATTTTAACGCGCGCGCAGATCTTCCATCCGTTTTAGATATCGGGCGAGCACATCGATCTCCAGATTGACCTGCCGCCCGACATCAAGCGTGTCCAATGTGGTCATCTGTGCAGTGTGCGGAATGATATTCAACATAAAATGCGCCGAACCATCGGCCTGGTCTGCGATATCGTTTACCGTCAGCGAGACGCCATCGACGGTGATGGACCCTTTTGCCGCGATATAAGCGGCAAGGCTGGATGGGGCCGCTACAGTTACCTTCCAACTGTCGCCAATGGTTTCGCTGGCGACAATATGCCCAACACCATCAACATGGCCAGTGACGATATGCCCACCCAATTCGTCGCCAACTTTTAATGCGCGTTCGAGGTTCAATCGTGTGCCTTGTTCCCACATCCCCGCTGCGGTGCGCGAAACGGTTTCCGCCGACGCATCAACCGCGAAACATCCTTCGCCTTTGTCGACAACGGTCAGGCACACGCCTGAACAGGCTATCGACGCACCAATAGCGACGGTATCCATGTCATAGGCGCAAGATATGACAAGGCGAAGGTCGCCGCGTTGTTCGGCTGACCGGATGCTACCAACGTCCGTGATGATACCTGTAAACATATGCACTGCGCCCTTTTCTAATTCGCGCACTCGTAGACTTCGAGTCGGTCTTTGCCAAGACTGCGGGAATCCGAAAGCTGCCAGCGTCCATGCGCATCGGCGAGCCGGGTTAGGCCGATGTCGGAAAGGCAGGCTTTGCCAGCGCCAATCAAAATGGGCGCCCGGTAGAGCATGAGCCGGTCAACC
Organism: Sphingomonadaceae bacterium; assembly: GCA_031426075.1. GTDB lineage: Bacteria > Pseudomonadota > Alphaproteobacteria > Sphingomonadales > Sphingomonadaceae > Sphingorhabdus_B. The sequence goes on along the minus strand of JANPKN010000106.1, from coordinate 6,486 downwards.
AGGCCTGCACGCAAGAATGCTGTCGCGGTCGCAGCGCCGCCTTCGACCAGCAAAGTGTTGCAATCCAGATGCGCTATGTCGTCCGGCGTACGGATGACCTCCCAGCCCTGCGGTGCATCGCCGCCGCCAAGCATAACTTTGCGTGGTGCATATGTCTCAAGTCCGGCGAGCCGCACATTGAGTTGAGGCGCGTCAGCGCGCACGGTCCCTGCGCCGACCAAAATTGCGTCGGACCGGACGCGCTCGATATGGCTGTGTGCGCGGGCAATGTCGCCCGTAATCCACCGGCTGCGGCCATCAGCCATCGCGATTTGGCCATCAAGTGAGCTGGCAATTTTCAGCGTCACAAAAGGGCGACCTCGGCCGATCCGGCTTAAAAAACCAGACAGGCTGTGATGTGCTTCTGTCGCCATGACGCCAGTCAAAATGTCAATTCCTGCTGCCTTGAGTGCCGCCATGCCTTCACCTGCAGTGCGCGGGTCGGGGTCTTGCAATGCAATCACCACCTTAGCGGGGGCCGCATCCGCCACTAACCGCGCACAGGCTGGGCCACGCTGCGACACATGTGCGCAAGGCTCCAGTGTGACGTAAACAGTACTGCCGCGCGCGGCTTCTCCGGCCTGTGCAAGCGCCATAGCTTCGGCATGCGGGCGGCCTCCCGCCTGAGTCCAGCCGCGTCCGACGACCATATCATCTTTAACGATGATACATCCGACGGATGGATTCTGTCCTGTCCGGCCAACACCGCGTTCAGCCAGCGACAATGCCGCCGCCATAAACCGAAAGTCTTGGGCGTTGGCTATTGCATTGCTCCTGACGCGCCTGGCACCGCCGCGGCTTTTTTGGCAGCCTGTTCACGCTGCGCTTCACGTTCGATTTTATCGACGTCCATTCCTACAGCCCGTCCAAAGGCCTTGTAAGCCTCTTTCTCGCGCGCTCGCATTTCGTCTTTCATCTTCTGACGCTCTGCAATGGAAGCTTTCGATTCTTCAAGACTACGTGTTGCAGGCCAGCTTTCCACATAGATGATTTCGCGCGGTGGCGGCGTCGCTTTCTCCATCGCATCGGTATAAAAAGTATACATGATGATCGCCGTCGGCACGCAAGCGGCCAAGAACAGCCACGGGCTGTGACTACCCGAGGTGCGCAAAAACCCCATAAGGTCACTGCCAGCGCTGCGAAACGATACATCTTTGAAAAATGCCATAGCACTCCAATAAGGTGCGCGTGGCGCGATTTCCAGTGCCCTGTTAAAGGGCAGTGGGATTATCAGCCACTTCGGAAAGCATTGGTGATCGGGTAACGCCGGTCACGGCCAAAATTACGCGTGCCAAGCTTTACGCCGGGGGGAGCCTGCCGCCGTTTATATTCGGCCAAATATAGCAAGCGTTCGATCCGCGTGACAACTTCCCGGTCAAAGCCAAGCGCAACGACTTCATCGACCGATTTTTCCTCCTCCACCAATGCGTGCAGCATCTTGTCGAGGATTGGGTAATCGGGCAGCGAATCGCTGTCTTTCTGGTCCGGGCGCAATTCTGCGCTCGGAGGCTTTGTAATGATGCTGTCGGGTATCACTGGTCCATCCCTGCCGAGCCCAATGCGCGGCTTATGGCTGTTCCGCCATTTGGAGATGGCAAAGACGGTCATCTTATACGCGTCCTTCAAAGGATTATAGCCGCCGGCCATATCCCCATAGATTGTCGCGTAACCAACGCTCATCTCGCTTTTATTACCCGTCGTCAGCAGCATATGTCCGAATTTGTTGGAGAGAGCCATCAACGTGACGCCCCGGATTCGCGACTGCACATTTTCCTCGGTAATATCGACCTCACGGTCGGCAAAACTGCCCGACAGCATCTCATCAAACCCGGAGACCGCCGGTGAAATGGGAATAGTGTCAATCTTGCACCCTATCATCGCGGCGCACTCGGCCGCATCGTCAAGACTGGACTGGCTGGTGTAACGGCTGGGCAGCATCACGCACCAAACGCGGTCTGGCCCAAGGGCATCTGCCGCAATTGCCGCACATAAGGCACTATCGATCCCGCCCGACATGCCAAGCACCACGCCCGGAAAACGGTTGGTGTCGACATAATCGCGCAGTCCAACAACCATCGCGCTGTAGATGTCCGCTGGATGCTCCTCCCAAAGCGCCTTGGGGCCATCCGCACATTTCCAGCCACCATCACTGCGGGACCAATGCGTCATGCGCAGGTGCTCGTCCCAATCGGGCAGACGATGCGCAACCGCGCCATCGGCGTTGAGTACGAAGGAACTACCGTCAAAAACCAGCTCATCCTGTCCGCCGACCCGGTTTAGGAACATCAAAGGCAATCCGGTTTCGCGAACCCGCGCCGCAAACACTTCCTCCAGCCGCCGGTCATCCTTATCAATTTCATAAGGGCTGCCGTTGGTTGAAATCAGCAGCTCTGCGCCGCGTTCTTTAAGGTGCAAACTAACGGGTGCCAGCCAGCCATCTTCGCAAATAGGAACACCCAGGAGCACACCGCGAAATTCGACAGGTTCAGGCAATGGACCCGCCGCAAAAATACGCTTTTCATCAAAGGTACCGTAATTTGGTAGCTCATGCTTATACCGCACCGCCGCGATACGCCCGCCATCAAGCAACGCGATGCCATTATAAAGCGCGCCATTATCGACGAAAATCGAACCCACGAGCATCGCTGGCCCGCCGTCCACGGTCGCAGCTGCTAGCTTCGCCAATTCAGCAGCAGCCCGGGTCGCAAAGGCAGGTTTCAATACCAGATCTTCCGCCGGATAGCCGATCAATTGCTGCTCTGGAAACACAATCAAATCTGCTTCAGTTGCCTTTGCGCGCCATTCCAGCATTGCCGCCGCGTTACCTGAAAGGTCGCCGACGCGCTGATTTAGTTGCACCATCGCAATATTAAGCTGGTTTGTCATAGCCCCACCCATATTGTCCACAAACTAAGGGAGCAAGCCGATTGTCAGGCCAGCCTCGCCTCGCTAGAGCGACTGACGAATCTGGTGGCGGTGCATCATTAAGCCGAAGGTTGGGGACACATACATGAAATTGATGACGGGCAACAGCAACCTGCCTCTGGCGCAGGGCATTGCAGACTATATGAACCTGCCGCTGACCGATGCCAGCGTCCGCCGTTTTGCCGACAATGAAATCTTTGTCGAAATTCACGAAAATGTGCGCGGCGAAGATATGTTTGTCATTCAATCAACCAGCCACCCAGCCAACGACAATTTGATGGAACTGCTGATCATGATCGATGCGTTGCGTCGTGCCTCGGCCAAGCGCATCACAGCTGTCCTGCCCTATTTCGGCTATGCGCGTCAGGACCGCAAGCCAGGCCCGCGCACTCCGATCTCCGCGAAGCTTGTTGCCAATCTGATAACCGAGGCTGGCGCTGACCGCGTTTTGACCGTTGATTTGCACGCCGGGCAAATTCAGGGCTTTTTTGATATTCCCACCGACAATCTTTATGGTGCGCCAGTGATGAGCGCAGATATATTAGAACGGCATGGCGACAAAAATATCACCGTGGTGTCACCGGATGTCGGCGGCGTTGTTCGCGCTCGTGCGTTGGCCAAGCGCCTCGACGACGCACCCCTCGCCATTGTCGACAAGCGTCGCGAAAAAGCCGGCGTGTCCGAAGTGATGAACATCATTGGTGACGTAAAAGACCGCTTCTGCATCCTCATCGACGATATCGCCGACAGTGCAGGCACCTTGTGCAATGCGGCAGACGCCTTGAAAGCGGCAGGCGCATCCGACGTCGTTGCCTATATTACGCATGGCGTGTTGTCAGGCGAAGCCGTCAACAGGGTCAATGCATCTTCATTGCGCAAGCTGGTCATTACGGATTCCATCATCGCCTCTGAAGCAGCAAATGCGAGCACCAAAATCCGCCAGCTTCCGATCGCGCCCTTGTTGGGTGAAGCGATCAAGCGGATTGCAGACGAAAGCTCGGTCAGCTCCTTGTTCGATTGATGACACCAGCCGACATCCTCCTTGCCAATCGCTTGGCGGACGCTGCGGGACAAGCGATCCGGCCGTTTTTCCGGTCAACTTACACGCATGAGGCAAAGGCCGACGCCTCGCCTGTCACTGAGGCGGACCGCGCCGCCGAAAGCACTATCCGCCGGATACTCGACGCCGAATGCCCGCGTGACGGAATCATTGGCGAAGAATTTGGTGAGAAAGCCAGCACATCGGGCCGTAGCTGGATTATCGACCCGATAGACGGCACCGTGAGCTTCATGGCGGGACGACCGATATTCGGCACGCTGATTGCTTTGCTTGAGGATGGTTGGCCAGTGTTGGGTGTCATTGACCAATGCATCAACGGGGAACGCTGGGTCGGCGCAGCAGGATATCCTACAACATTGAACGGTGTGCCCGTTCAGACTCGTTCATGCAGGGCGCTTGCCGACGCGACCTTGGCGACATCCGGACCGCAATATTTCAGCCAGCATGATGGCGACCATTTTATGGATCTGGCGGCAAAAACTTCGCATAAGAAAATGCTGTTTGGGGGTGACTGCTACAATTACGCATTGCTCGCCAGCGGCCATATCGACATCGTTGTGGAAGCAGGCTTGAAACTGCATGATTTTGCTGCTTTAATTCCGGTCATAACAGGAGCGGGTGGCATGATGAGTGACTGGTCTGGGGATCCCCTGCATGGGGCTTCGGTTGGACATGTAATTGCGGTGGGCGATCCGGCGCGACTGGACGATGTGCTTGAGGCACTGGCATGCCAGCATTAACGGACGCAGGTCCCGTTAACTTCATTTTACCCGCACAACCGCTTCGGCGTTATCTTTCCACTTATCATTTCCTCAATGTTGTCAGTAATGGCGCCGAGCAGGAGGATTTTTTATACCCGGAATGGGCCAGCGTCCGTTTTACACTTCGCGGCCAGGCTAACGGCAACATCATTGGCCTCGACCCGTTTGAAATTCCTGCAACCAGCATAAAGGGTCCGACTGGAAAAGCTGCCCTTGTTCGGTTTCAAGATCTCCATGTCGTCGGAATCGGATTTTTGCCCTTAGGGTGGTACCGCATGATTGGATGCCCCGCCGATCGCTGGGCCGACAAGGTATGCGCCGTTGATGCTGCCCCGGAATTCGCTTTGCTCGCCACATTAAAGCGCGAGATTGATGGCATTACTGATCCAGAACAAATCGCCGCGTTGTTCGATCACATATTGCTTCAGGCCATTAGCGCGCCTGATCCGCTGGAAGCTGATATCGAGAGTATCCACCAAGCCGTCGCCAACGCTAAAATCAGCAATGTTGGCGAACTGGCGGAAATGACGGGCATAAGCAAACAACGGCTTGAACGCCTGTCACGGCGAATTTTCGGTTTCCCACCCAAGCTATTGCTGCGCCGCCAACGCTTTTTGCGCACATTGGCAAATATAATGGAGCATCCGGAACTGAAATGGTCCGATGCGATGGACGGACAATATTTTGACCAAGCCCATTTCAACCGCGAATTTCAGCAATTCATGGGCATGTCCCCGGGACAATATATAGCTATGCCGCGTGCGACCAGCAGCGCAGCGAACCGGGCACGCGCGGCCCATGTCGGTCAACTGCTTCAGCTATTGCAGGTTCCAGATCCTTGGAATGGGCAATAGACTTGCATTCAAACGCGAATCCCGCTAGTCGCGCGCCTTCCGAATAAGCAGGCTGGCCAATAGGGCTGCCATGCAGGCTTGATACGGACTCAACAAAGGAGACCAAAATGCCCAAGCTCAAGACCAAGAGCGGTGTGAAGAAACGCTTCAAAATCACCGCAACCGGCAAGATCAAGCATGGCGTCGTTGGCAAACGGCACCGTTTAAGCAGCCATAATGCGAAGTATATCCGTCAAAATCGCGGTACTTCGGTGATCTCTGATCCCGATGCCAAGACAATCAAGAAATGGGCGCCCTACGGTCTTTAACCGTACGCTATTTTCAGACATTCAAAGGATATAGATTATGGCACGCGTCAAACGGGGTGTTACCACTCACGCCAAACACAAAAGAATATTAGAACAAGCGAAGGGCTTTCGTGGCCGCCGCAAAAATACCATTCGCGTCGCGCGGCAGGCTGTCGAGAAGGCCGGCCAATATGCATATCGCGACCGCAAGGTAAACAAGCGCAACTTCCGCGCATTGTGGATTCAGCGAATTAACGCTGCGGTTCGCGCCGAAGGCATGACCTACGGCGTATTCATGCACGGCGTAAAGCTGGCGGGTATCGAACTCGACCGCAAGATCATGGCCGACATGGCAATGAACGAAGCGGCGATGTTTAGCACCATCATTGCGCAATCGAAGGCGGCTTTAGCCAAGGCGGCTTAAGCTTCCAACTTCGAAACAATGCGCAAAAGGGCGTGGGCGGCACTTGCCGTTCGCGCCCTTTTGCTTATGCAGACGGACGATATGACAGACATAGCCAAACTCGAAACCGAACTGACCACCGCCATTGATGCTGCTG